>DASPUW010000169.1:0-14297 GCA_035622675.1 Burkholderiales bacterium
CCGGATCATCCACCTGCGCCGCTTGTCGGCGCCGAGCTCCACCAGCCAGTCGATCACGTGAATGGCGCGCTTCTGATAGGCCTGCACCGCGAGCCCGAGGCCTTCCCAGCCGCTCAAGGCGCGGTCATCTGCGAGCGCGGCAAACAGCTCGAGGGACAGGATCAGCCGGTGCGACTCTTCCGCGTCCACTGTCAAGCTGATGCCGGCCCGAGCCGCTTTCAGCGCTAGCTCGCGCAAGCGCGGCAGCAGCTCCGCCATCACACGCGCCCGCTGCGCCGTCTCGTAGCGGGGATGCAGAGCGGAGAGCTTTACCGAGATACCTGCGCGCTCCATCAGGTTCGACTGACTTGCATTGGCGCCGATGGCCTCGATGGCGTCGGCATAGTGCTGGAAGTAGCGCTGCGCATCGGAGGCGCTCAAGGCAGCCTCGCCGAGCATGTCGTAGGACGCGCGATAACCCTGGCGCTCGAGAGGAGCAGCGCGGCGCAGCGCGTCCTGGATCGTCTGGCCCATCACGAACTGCTCGGCCATGACCCGCATCGCCTGCTGCAGAGCCGCGCGGATGATCGGCTCGCTGCTGCGTCCAACCAGCCGCCGCAGCGCGGCGAGCGGCTCATCGCCGGAGGCCTGCTGCCAGTCGACCAGCTTGCCGGTCAGCATCAAGGCCCAGGTCGAGGCATTGACCAACAGGGAGTCGGTGTCTGCGATCGCGCCGCCCCAGTCGGTCTGGGCGAGCTTGTCGCGGATCAACTCATCGGCCTTGTGCGCGTCGGGAATGCGCAGCAGGGCCTCGGCGATGCACATCAGGACCACCCCTTCGCCAGTCGACAGACCGTAGTGCCGCAGGAATGCTTCCGCGCTTACGTCGCCCGCCAGGGCTGCGCGCACTTCACGCGCCAGCTCCAAAGCCCTCTGATCGATGCGCGTGGTGGCTGCCGCATCGAACGAAAGGCCCGCACACAGCGCCTTCAGCGCTTCGCTTTCGTCGCCGCGGTAGGCGGGACCGATGCGCTGCCACGCGCGCTCCACGCGGTCGCTCGAGTGTCTGGTATCGTCGGATCCCTTCGCTTGGCTTGCAATCATGGGTGGCCTCAGGGGCAAGACTGAATGAGTGGCCAGCACGCTTAATAGCGGCAATAGTGTGAAACGATTCAAGAGAGCCGCCAAGACGCCACGGCGCCAAGTTCGATCCCAGGCGCAGTAGGGCCGTCTGAGCGCAAGGAGCGAGCTGAAAGCCCGCGCGATACGCCCAAATCCGCCGTGGCGTCTTGGCGGCTCCATTCAGCCTTAAGGAAGCTTCCTAGGTGGTCGCCTGCGGTAAAATCCCAAAATTCCAGCCGAGCAGACGGAAACCATGAAAGTCCTGGTAGCGGTCAAGCGCGTGGTCGATTTCAACGTCAAGGTGCGCGTAAAGGCGGATGGCACCGGCGTGGAAACCGCGAACGTGAAGATGTCGATGAACCCGTTCGACGAGATCGCGGTGGAGGAGGCGGTCCGGCTGAAGGAAGCGGGAGCGGCGAGCGAGATCGTGGTCGTGTCCATCGGCCCCGCCCAGTCTCAGGAAACCCTGCGTACGGCACTGGCGATCGGCGCCGACCGCGCCATTCTCGTGGACGCGAGCGCGGACGTGCAGCCACTGGGGGTGGCCAAGGCGCTGGCGCAGCTCGCACGCAAGGAAGCGCCGCAGATGGTGATCCTCGGCAAGCAGGCGATCGACGATGACTGCAACCAGACGGGCCAGATGCTGGCGGCGCTGCTCGGCTGGCCGCAGGCCACTTTCGCGTCGAAGGTGAAGCTCGCGAGCGGCGGGCTCGAAGTGACTCGCGAGGTGGACGGCGGATTGGAGACTGTTGCAGTCAAGCTTCCGGCAGTGGTCACCACCGACCTGCGCTTGAATGAACCGCGCTATGTCACGCTGCCCAACATCATGAAAGCGAAAAAGAAGACGCTGGACGTGGTCAAGCCGCAGGACCTGGGCGTAGACCTGGCGCCGCGTCTGAAGACGCTGAAAGTCGTGGAGCCGTCGAAGCGCAAGGCGGGCGCGCTGGTGAAGAGCGTCGAGGAGCTGGTGGCGAAGCTCAGGAACGAGGCGAAGGTGATCCCGTGAGTTACGCGAACGGGATCATCCCGGCGTAGGCCAGGATCCATGCTACCTGATCAAGTGACCCTGGAGAGTCAATGACTACCCTGGTTGTTGCCGAGCACGACAATGCCACGCTCAAAGCGAGCACGCTGAATACCGTCGCCGCCGCCGCAAAGATCGGACAGCCGGTGCATGTGCTGGTCGCTGGGCACGCGTGCGCGCCGGCGGCACAGGCGGCCGGCAAGATCCAGGGCGTCGACAAGGTACGAGTCGTCGACGCACCCCCCTACGCGCACCCGCTTGCCGAGAATCTGGCAGCGCTCGTAGTCTCGATGGCCAATGCCTATTCACACATCATGGCGCCGGCGACGACTTTCGGGAAGAACTTTCTCCCACGGGTGGCGGCGCTGCTGGATGTCGCGCAGGTGTCCGACATCGTCGGCGTAGAGTCGCCAGATACCTTCGTGCGGCCCATTTACGCCGGCAATGCGCTCGCCACGGTGCAATCGGGCGATCGCATCAAAGTGATCACGGTTCGTACCACTGCGTTCGAGGCGGCAGTCGCGGATGGCGGCTCGGCCCCGGTCGAGGCGGCCGAGGCTGGGACGGATGCGGGAGTGTCGTGTTTCGTGAAGCAGGAGCTGACCAAGTCCGCGCGCCCCGAGCTCACGGCTGCGCGCATCATCGTATCGGGCGGCCGCGGCATGGGCAGCGGCGAGAACTTCAAACTGCTGGAGGCGTTAGCAGACAAATTGGGCGCGGCCGTCGGCGCGTCTCGCGCGGCCGTCGACTCGGGGTTCGTGCCGAACGACTACCAGGTCGGGCAGACGGGCAAAGTGGTCGCGCCGGAGCTGTACATCGCCGTAGGCATTTCGGGCGCCATTCAGCACCTGGCGGGCATGAAGGACAGCAAGGTTATCGTCGCGATCAACAAGGATGCCGAAGCGCCCATTTTTCAGGTGGCCGACTACGGCCTGGTTGCCGACCTGTTCCAGGCCGTACCGGAGCTGACCGCCAAACTGAACGGATAATCGGGCAGGAGCCGCACATGGCCGAGTACGCCGCGCCGCTGCGCGACATGAAGTTCGTCATCAAGGAGCTGGCAGGGCTCGAAGCGGTATCGAGTCTGCCGGGTTGCGAGGAAGTTACGCCCGATCTCGTCGACGCGGTGCTCGAGGAGGCCGGCAAGTTTGCGAGCGGAGTGTTGAGCCCGCTCAATGCATCGGGTGATCGCGAAGGCTGCAAGCTGGCGGACGGCGTGGTGAGCACAGCTCCCGGATTCAAGCAGGCCTACCAGCAGTTTGCAGCTGCGGGGTGGACCAGTCTCGCCGGCAACCCCGAGTGGGGCGGCGAGGGTCTGCCGCACCTCGTGTCGGCGGCCGTGTCCGAGATGTGGAACGCGGCCAACATGTCCTTCTGCCTGTGTCCGATGCTGACCAACGGCGCGGTGAACGCGATCTTGCGCCATGGCTCCGAGCAGCAGCAGCGCCAATACCTGCGCAAGCTGGTGAGCGGCGAGTGGACCGGCACGATGAACCTTACCGAGCCGCAGGCAGGCTCCGACTTGTCGGCGGTTCGTGCGCGCGCTGTGCCTGAGGCAGACCACTACCGTCTGTACGGGACCAAGATCTTCATCACCTGGGGTGAGCACGATCTCGCCGACAACATCGTGCACCTGGTGCTCGCCCGCACCCCGGATGCTCCCGAGGGTGTGAAGGGTATCTCGCTGTTCGTGGTGCCCAAATACCTGGTCGATGCGGACGGCCGCCTCGGTGCGCGCAACGACGTGAAGTGCGTCTCCATCGAGCACAAGCTGGGCATCCACGCGAGCCCCACCTGCGTCCTGGCCTACGGAGAGAAAGACGGGGCCATCGGGCACCTGGTGGGAGAGCAGAACCGCGGCCTCGAATACATGTTCACGATGATGAATCTGGCGCGCCTCGAGGTGGGCATCGAGGGTGTTGCCATCGCCGACCGTGCCTATCAGCGGGCGCTCGGCTACGCCAGGGAGCGTGTCCAGGGGCGCCCGATGGGCGCGCGTGCCAGCGAGCGTGTGCCCATCATCCACCACCCGGATGTGCGCCGCATGCTGATGAGTATGAAGGCGCAGACCGAGGCGATGCGCGCGCTCGCCGCCGCGGCGGCCGCGGCTCTGGATCATGCGCAGCTCAATCCGGATCGCACACAGCGCCTCGCGCACCAGGCGGTCTTCGACCTGCTCACCCCGGTCGTGAAGGGGTGGTGCACCGAACAGTGCATAGAAGTTGCATCACTCGGCGTGCAGGTGCACGGCGGGATGGGTTTCGTCGAGGAGACGGGCGCCGCGCAGCACCTGCGCGACGCGCGCATCACCACCATTTATGAAGGCACCACTGGCATCCAGGCTAACGATCTCGTCGGGCGCAAGGTTGCGGCGGAGAAGGGCATGACAGCCAAGATGCTGATCGAGCAGATGCAGGCGTTCGATCGGGAGCTGGCTGGCCACACTCATCCGGCGCTGGTGGTGATCCGCCGTGCTCTCGCAGACGGTGTGGCCGCTCTGAACGAAGCCACGGATTGGTTGTTGCAGACGTATCCGTACAACGCCGCGGCGGCCGGCGCCGGCGCCGTCCCTTATCTCAAACTCTGGGGCATCGTCGCCGGCTGCTGGCAGATGGCGCGCGCCGCTCACCTCGCCAAAGCCCGCCTCGAGGGCGGCGCGGAGGACTTCGATTTCTATCGCAGCAAGATCGATACAGCCCGCTTCTATGCCGAACATATCGTGCCGCAGGCGCAGGCGCACAAAGCGGCGGTGGTGAACGGCTCTGCGAGCGTGCTGGCGCTGGAAGAGGGGCAGTTCTGAGCCGGACGCTCCAGCGGCGGCTGGCAAACACGCGCGGCGGATCGGCCCCAGCGGGGCTCAGCCGCTGAGCGCACCTCGGGAGACTTGCCATGGTCTTTCTTTCTCTTATCGGGTTGATCGCGGCGCTCATCGCGCTCGCTTACTTCCGCGCGCCGGGTTGGACGTGGGCCGTTGCGGGTGCGGTGTGGCTCGCCGCTCTGAAGCTCAACGGCGCGCTCGCGCCGGCGTGGGGCGCTGCGCTGCTGACGGTGTTGATCGTGGCATCGGCCCTGCTCCTGATTGTGCCGTTGCGCCGGGCGCTGTTGAGCGACGCACTGCTCGCCTGGTTCCGCCGCGTCCTTCCACAGGTATCTCAGACCGAGCAGGAGGCGCTCGACGCAGGCACGGTGTGGTGGGACGGCGAGCTGTTCAGCGGGCGCCCGGACTGGGCCAAGTGGCTCTCGCTCCCGAGGCCGAAGCTCACCGCGGAGGAGCGCGCGTTCCTGGACGGCCCGGTGGAAGAACTGTGCCATAGGTGCGACGACTGGAAGATCAACCACGAGCTGCAGGATCTGCCGCGCGAGCTGTGGCAGTTCATCAAGGACCACGGCTTCCTCGGCATGATCATCCCGAAGCAGTACGGCGGTCTGGGCTTCTCGGCGCTGGCGCACTCAGAGGTTGTGATGAAGCTCGCCAGCCGCAATCCGACCGCTTGCGTGTCGGTGATGGTGCCAAACTCGCTGGGGCCAGCGGAATTGCTGTTGCACTACGGCACCGAAGAGCAGAAGAACCACTATCTTCCGCGGCTGGCACGCGGCATCGACATGCCCTGCTTCGCACTGACGGGACCTGAAGCTGGCTCGGATGCGGGCGGCATTCCCGATTTTGGCATCGTGTGCCGGGGTCAACACGAAGGCAAGGAAGTGCTGGGCATGCGCGTCACCTGGGACAAGCGCTACATCACGCTGGGGCCGGTGGCGACGCTGCTCGGGCTGGCTTTCAAGCTGTACGATCCGGAACATCTGCTCGGCGCGCAGGAGGATCTCGGCATTACGCTTGCTCTGATCCCGACCAGCCATCGGGGGGTGAACATCGGGCGCCGCCATCTGCCGCTCAACGCCGCCTTCATGAACGGGCCCAACTGGGGCCGCGACGTCTTCATTCCGATGGAGTGGGTGGTGGGCGGGCACGCGTACGTGGGGCAGGGCTGGCGCATGCTGATGGAATGTCTCGCGGCTGGGCGCGCCATCTCACTGCCTTCGTCGACCACGGGCGGCGCCAAGACTGCCGTGCGCACCACTGGCGCTTACAGCCGCGTGCGCAGCCAGTTCCGCGTTCCCATCGGCCGCTTCGAAGGAGTAGAGGAAGCGCTGGCGCGCATGGGCGGGAACCTGTACACGATGGAGGCGGCCCGCGTGCTGACCGCGGCTGCCGTCGACCTGGGCGAGAAGCCTGCCGTTCTGTCCGCCATCGTGAAGTACCACTGCACGGAACGCGCGCGCCAGGTGATCAACGACGCCATGGACGTGCACGGCGGCAAGGCGATCTGCCTGGGGCCCAACAACTATCTGGGCCACGGGTACCAGCAGATCCCGATCAGCATCACCGTCGAAGGCGCCAACATCCTCACCCGCAGCATGATCATCTTCGGGCAGGGCGCCATCCGCTGCCATCCGTACGTGCTGCGTGAGATCGCGGCGACCAAGGAGACCGATCCGGTAACGGCGTCGCGCGCGTTCGACGCCGCCTTGTGGGGTCATGTGAGCCACATTCTGGCCAACGCGGCCCGTGCGCTCTGGCTGGGTGTCAGTGGCGCGCGCTTCGCGACCGTGCCCGGCGCTCCCGAGACCCGCCGCCACTTCCGCCGGCTGACTCGCTTCTCGGCTGGATTCGCACTTGCGGCGGATACCGCCATGCTGTTCCTGGGCGGCGATCTCAAGCGTCGCGAGAAGATCTCCGCGCGGCTGGGCGACATCTTGAGTCAACTGTATCTCGCCTCCTGCGCGCTGAAGCGCTGGCACGATGACGGCTGCCAGCAGACCGACCTGCCGTTTGTGGAATGGGCCGTGCAGGACGCAGAGCACCGTATCCAGGAGGCGTTCTACGGGCTGTTCCAGAATTTCCCCGCGCGTGCGGCGAGCTGGCTGCTGCGCGCGCTCATCTTTCCTTACGGGCGCACGCTGCGCGCGCCGGACGATCGTCTCGGCCATCGCGTCGCGCGCCTGATGACGGAGCATTCGCCCGCGCGCGACCGCCTGACGGCGGGCATGTTCATCCACCGCCACGAGAGCGATCCGGTGGGGCGGCTCGAGCTGGCGCTCGAGCGCGTCGCGGAAGCTGAGCAGATCGAGGCCAAGGTGCGGGCTGCGGTCAAGCGCGGGGCGGTGCGCGGATTCGCCGCGGAGGCGCGCACTGCCGCCGCGGTCGAAGCCGGTGCCATCACTGCGGACGAGATGCAAACGCTTCGGAGCTACGATGCCCTGCGCCGCGCGTGCATCATGGTCGACGACTTCCCGCACGATCTGGGCCGCGAGGCGGCCGAGCCGACGGCGGTCGACGTCGTCGATCAAGCGCTGGCGCGCAAGACGGCGTAATGATGATTGAACCACGGAGACACGGAGAGCACGGAGAAAATCAAATGCAGATCACGAGCCGCCAAGACGCCGAGGCGCCAAGGAAACGGAACTGCGGAACTTGGCCTGGCCGGCAGTTTGTCTCGATGCAGTAAGGGTGGTCCGTCCGAATCTCTCTTGGCGTGCTTGGCGCCGTGGCGGCTAATTACCTGGTTTCGCTTTTTTCCGTACTCTCTGTGTCTCCGTGGTTGGGCAGACTTAGTAGTAGATAATGCGAACACTCAAAGGCAAAACCATCTTCATCACCGGGGCGAGCCGCGGCATCGGGCGAGCGATCGCCCTGCGCTGCGCACGCGACGGCGCCAACGTGGCCATCGCTGCCAAGACCGCGGAGCCGCATCCGAAGCTCGAGGGGACAGTCCACAGTGTTGCAGCGGAAGTCGAGGCCGCAGGCGGACGAGCGCTGCCGCTGCAGCTGGACATTCGGGACGAGGCCGCGGTCGAAGCGGCGGTGAAGCGCACGGCGCAGACCTTCGGCGGCATCGACGTGCTGGTGAACAACGCGAGCGCAATCAGCCTGACCGGTACGCTCGGCACGCCGATGAAGCGGTACGATCTGATGCAGGGCATCAACACGCGCGGCACGTACGCGTGCTCGCAGGCTTGTCTGCCGCATCTCCTGAAGGGCGAGAACGCGCACATCCTCACGCTGTCGCCGCCCCTCAATCTCGATCCCAAGTGGTTCGCACCGCATCTCGCCTACACCGTCGCCAAGTACGGCATGAGCCTGTGCACGCTCGGCATGTCGCGTGAGTTCGCCCAGCAGGGCGTTGCAGTCAACTCGCTGTGGCCGCGCACCACCATCGCCACGGCAGCGGTCGAGGTGTTCTTTCCGGAAGCCGTCCAGGCCAGCCGCAAGCCGGAGATTGTGGCGGACGCCGCCTACCTGATTGTGACCAGCGACAGCCGCGCCACGACGGGCCGCTTCTTCATCGACGAGGACGTGCTCCGCGCGAGCGGCATCACCGATCTGGAGGCCTACGCGGTGACGCCGGGTGTCCGTCTGCATCAGGACATTTTTCTGAATTGAAACCGCTCGAGCGTGGAGCACTGGTGGCGCAGCACGCCGACATCATCGCACCGGGGGTTGCGGTCACGCTCGATGGCCTGTTCAGCGAGCGCGTCCGGCGTTCGCCCGACGCCGTTGCCTATACCGAACACGACGCGAGTACCGGGATATGGCGCGACTACACGTGGGCGCAAATGGATCGCTTGGTCGGACGGTGGCAGGCGGCGCTCCAACGCGAACCGTTCCAGCCCGGGGACCGCGTGGCGGTCATGCTGCGCAACTCGACCGCGTGGGTGGCGCTGGATCAGGCCGCTATGGGCTTGGGTCTGGTATTGGTTCCTCTGTACACCCAGGACCGCCCCGACAACGTCGCCTATATCATCGGGAACTGCAGGGCGAAGCTGCTTCTGTTCGAGAAACCCGAGCAATGGGGTGCCTTCGCCGACGTGATGCCGCAGCTCGCAACACTAGTGCGCGTGCTGTCCCTCGACGACTGGCCGGGTGCGCCAGCGGATCCAAGGCTCATGAGCGTGAACGCCTGGCTGCCAGACAGCGCCGGTCCGCTCCGCCATGTGAACCGCGACCCGCAAAAATTGGCGAGCATCATCTACACATCCGGCACCACCGGCCGCCCAAAGGGTGTCATGCTGAGCCACAACAACATGCTGTCCAACGCTTACAGCGCGGTGCAGCTGTTCGACCTGAGCAGCCAGGACACTTTCCTGTCGTTTCTACCCCTGTCTCACACCTTCGAGCGCACCTGCGGTTACTACCTGACGATGATGGGCGGCGCGCGGGTGGCGTTCGCTCGCTCGATCGGTCAGCTCGCCGAAGATCTCGCTGCCATCCGGCCCACCCTGCTCATCTCGGTGCCGCGCGTCTACGAGCGAATCTACTCCGCGGTCAAGCTGAAGCTGGCGGAAGGGCCGGCGCTGCGCCGCCGGCTGTTCGAGCTCGCCATCGAGGTGGGCTGGTCGCGCTTCGAGCGCCTGCAGGGGCGTGCTCGGTGGCGGCTGAGCCTGTTGCTCTGGCCGATCCTCGAGCGGCTGGTGGCCCGCAAGATCCTGACGCGCCTGGGAGGCCGCCTGCGGGCGGCGGTAAGCGGAGGTGCCGCGCTGTCGCCGGACGTGGCGCGGGTTTTCATCGGGCTCGGCCTGCCGGTGCTGCAGGGCTACGGTCTGACCGAGACCAGCCCGGTGGTGAGCGGCAACCGCGTCGAGAACAACGTTCCGGCCAGCATCGGTCCGCCGATTCCCGGCGTGCAGGTCAAGATCGGCGACAAGGACGCGCTGCTGGTGAAAGGGCCTAACGTGATGCTGGGCTACTGGGAAAACCCGGAAGCGACGCGAGTCATGTTCACCCCCGACGGTTGGCTGAACACGGGCGACACCGCACGCATCGACAGCGAGGGACGGCTCTACATTACAGGCCGCCTCAAAGAGATCATCGTGCTGTCCAATGGTGAGAAGGTGCCGCCGGTCGATATGGAGGCCGCCATCGCCCGCGACCCGTTCTTCGAGCAGGTGATGGTGATCGGCGAGGGCCGGCCCTACCTGTCGGTCTTCGTCGTGCCGAACACGCAGCTGTGGGTGAAAGCCGCGGCCGAGCACGGTTTGGATCCGGCCTCGGCGCAATCGTTGCAGGCGCCGCAGGCCGAGCAGCTCGTGCTCGAGCGCATCAACGCGCAGATCAAGGCATTCCCCGGCTACGCACAGGTGCGGCGCGCGGCGCTGTTCTTCGAACCCTGGACAGTCGAGAATGGACTCCTCACGCCGACCCTGAAGCTCAAGCGCGCGCGTGTCATCGAACAGCACCAGTCCGAGTACGAACAGCTCTATGTCGGCCACTGAGCACGCTGCGCCTGGCGAATCGGTGCAACTGCCCCGGGATCACGAGCCGGTCCTGCGCCTGGTGCCGATGCCGGCCGATGCGAATCCGAACGGCGACATCTTCGGCGGCTGGATCATGTCGCACGTGGATATCGCTGGCAGCATTCCCGCGCTGCGGGTGGCGAAGGGCCGCATCGCAACCATCGCGGTCAATTCCTTCATTTTCAAGCAGCCAGTGCTGATCGGCGATCTGGTGAGCTTCTACGCGAAGGTCGTCAAAATCGGGCGCACCTCGATCACCGTCGATGTGGAGGTATATGCTCAGCGCCGCGCACCCGAAGAGGTGACGGTCAAGGTCACGGAAGCGACCCTGACGTATGTGGCAGTGGATCAAAATCGCAAACCGCGTTCGGTCAATTGACGTTGCGATAGACGTCTGATCGGCAGGGCGATGAACCGCAGACCAGGGGTGAGGGCACAGGAGGGGGAAGAATGCGACAGCCGAAGAGAATGTTAGTCCGCTTGGTGTTTCTGGCGGCAGCGGCGGCGTGGGCCGGGAGCGTCGCTGCTGCCGGGCTCGCGCTGACAGAGCAGAATGCAAGCGGGTTGGGCTACGCCTATGCGGGTCAGGCGGCCGTGGCTCGGGACGCCAGCACCGTGTTCTTCAACCCGGCGGGGATGTCTTTCCTATCGGGACCGCAGGTGCTGGTGGGTGCCACCGCGATTGAGCCTAGCATCAGATTCAGCAACAACGGTTCTTCGAGCATACCCGCTCTTGCTACGGCGACGGGTTCTCAACCCGGCGGCAACGGCGGCAATGCGGGATCGTGGGTTTTCGTGCCCAATTTCTACGCGACCCTGCCGATTGGCGATCGGTTCACGGCTGGTTTCGGAGTCAGTGTGCCTTTCGGGCTCAAAACAGAGTACGACAGCACCTGGATCGGTCGCTTCCAAGGTATCAACTCGGAACTGTCTACCATTAATTACAATGCGGCAGCGGCGTTCAAAGTAACGGACACCATTTCTCTCGGCGCGGGTGTGAACTACCAGTTCCTTCAAACCGATCTCACCAACTCCATCGCGACGCCCTTGGGCGAAGGACTCACTGAGCTCAAGGCGCAGAACAGCGCATGGGGTTGGAACGTGGGTGCACTATTTCAGGTGAGCCCGGACATGCGCATCGGCGTGAGCTACCGTTCCTCTTTGAACTACACGCTTGAGGGAACGGTGAACTCCACGATTTCAGCCAATGGGGCGGTTTTCTCGCCCGGCACATTCAACGCTTCCGCCAACGTGAAGCTTCCTGACATGGCCTCGCTGAGCGTCGTGCAGAAGTTTGGCGATAAATGGGACATGATGTCGGACATCACCTGGACGCACTGGGACGTGCTGCAGCAGGTCAATATCGTAGACACCGCGAACGGCGCCACTCGCCAGCAGCTGATCCTCAACTTACAAAACGCCTGGCGATTGTCGCTCGGCCTCGGCTATCACTTGTCGGAGAGCTGGACCTTGAAGGGTGGGTTCGCGTGGGACCAGAGTCCTGTCCAAGACCAGTATCGCACCGTTCGACTGCCGGACAACAGCCGCTATTGGTTCGCCCTGGGCGCGACGTACCGGCCCTCCAAGGCTCTGGCCTTCGATGTGGGTTATGCCTACCTCTGGATACCCAGCACGACGATCAACAGCACGCAAGTACAGCCCGGGGTGCCCGCAGCGCTCGGTACCAGTGTGGTCAGCGGCGACTATCAGAACTCCGCGAACATTCTGGCGCTCCAAGTAAGCTACACGTTTTAATCCGTGGAGGCGTGTCGGTTGACAGTCAAGTCTCGCGGCAGATGTCTCATGCACCGTCGATGACAGTTTCTCATTTGCAAGTGCGGCGGGCCGCCGTGCTCGGGGCCGGGGTGATGGGGGCTCAGATCGCCGCGCACCTCATCAACGCCAATGTGCCGGTGGTGATGTTCGAGCTCGCTGCGAAAGACGGCGATCCCAATGCGAATGTCCGGCGCGCGATCGAGAACCTGGGCAAGCTCGAGCCCGCTCCGCTCGCCGCGAGCGCCCTGGCCGCGTACATCGACGTGGCCAACTACGATGGGGACCTGGCCGAGCTGCGCGAATGCGATCTCGTGATCGAAGCCATCGCCGAGCGGGTGGATCTGAAGAAATCCCTGTATGAGCGCATCGTGCCGCACCTCGCGCCGCGCGCGGTGCTGGCGACCAACACCTCCGGCCTGTCGGTCAACACGCTCGCGCAGGCGCTGCCCGAGGCGCTGCGTGAGCGTTTCTGCGGCGTGCATTTCTTCAACCCGCCGCGGTACATGTACCTGGTCGAGCTCATTGCGAGCCGCCACACGCGCGCCGACCTGCTCGATCAGCTCGAAACCTTCCTGACGACCACGCTCGGCAAGGGGGTAATCCGCGCCAAAGACACACCCAATTTCATCGCGAATCGAGTCGGAGTGTTCTCGATCCTGGCCGCCTTTCACCATACCGAGCGCCTGCGGCTCGCGTTCGACGTGGTGGACGCGCTCACCGGGCCGCTGATCGGGCGGCCGAAGAGCGCAACGTATCGCACGGCCGACGTGGTGGGCTTGGACACGCTGGCTCACGTGATCAGCACGATGAAGGAGACGCTGCCGGAAGACCCGTGGCACAAGTACTTCGAGCCGCCGGTGTGGTATCGCGGCCTGCTCGAGCAGGGCGCGCTCGGCCAGAAGTCGGGGCGCGGCGTGTACCGCAAGGCCGGCGCGCAGATCCAGGTGCTGGATCTCGGCGCACGTGATTACCGGCGCGCCGAGGCAGAACCAGACGCCAGTGTGATCGAAGCGCTCAAGACCAAAGACGCGGCCGAGCGGCTGCGAAAGCTGCGGGAGAGCGCCCATCCGCAGGCGCAATTTCTGTGGGCGGTGTCGCGCGACATGCTGCACTACTGCGCCTATCAGCTGGCCGACATCGCCGACAACGCGCGGGATTTGGACCTCGCGGTGCGCTGGGGCTTCGGCTGGAATCAGGGCCCGTTCGAGATCTGGCAGGAGGCCGGATGGCGCGACGTCGCGGCCTGGATCTCACAGGACATCGAGAGCGGCAAGGCGATGGCCAGCGTGCCGCTACCCGCCTGGGCCCGCGATCCGGCCCGCAACGGCGTGCATACCGCGCAGGGCGCGTACAGTCCCTCGACC
Organism: Burkholderiales bacterium; assembly: GCA_035622675.1. Classification (GTDB taxonomy): domain Bacteria; phylum Pseudomonadota; class Gammaproteobacteria; order Burkholderiales; family SHXO01; genus SHXO01. The sequence continues at coordinate 13,558 of DASPUW010000169.1, forward strand.
GGCACGCTGCAGCCGCGCTCCAGCCTGCCGGTGTATCGCCGGCAGCCCTACCCGGATCGATTGATAGGCGAGCCGGCCCGCTACGGCGACACCGTATTCGAGAGCGACGCCGTGCGCATGTGGACCACCGGCGACGACATCGGGATCGTGAGTTTCAAGACCAAGATGCACACGATCGGCGAAGACGTGCTCGATGGTTTGATGCAGGCGATCGAAACGGCGGAGCGCGGATTCAAGGGCCTCGTCATCTGGCAGACCGAGCCGCCGTTCTCGGTCGGCGCGAACCTGTCGGGACCTTCCACCCGGCCCGCAGGAGCGGTCAAGCCTTCGGCATTTGCCTCGATGATGAAAAAAGTCCGCCGTGAGGCGCAATCCATGGTTCTCAAAGCAGCGCATCGGTTCAACGTGGCCGATGCGCTGATGGCCGGGCGTCTAGAGAAGATCGAAGGCATCGTCGAGCAGTTTCAGGCCACGACCCAGGCCTGGAAATACGCCTCGGTTCCAACCGTTTGCGCAGCCGAAGGTCTGGCGCTCGGCGGCGGCTGCGAATTCATCATGCACTCGGCGCGCGCCGTAGTTGCGCTCGAGAGTTACATCGGCCTGGTCGAAGCCGGCGTCGGGCTGCTGCCGGCCGGCGGTGGATGCAAGGAGCTCGCGTTGCGCACCGCGGCCGACGCGCAGGGCGGCGATCCGTTCCCGTTTCTGCGCCGCTATTTTCAGACCGTTGCGCTGGCGAGCGT
>DASPUW010000170.1:0-9031 GCA_035622675.1 Burkholderiales bacterium
TTCTCGCCGCAGCTCGCGGAGCTGATCTTGTCTGGTGATGCGGAAGATCCGCTCAAGAGCCATCGGCGCGAGGTGACCGTGGTATTCCTGGATCTACGCGGCTTCACGGCTTTCGCCGAGACCACCGAGCCCGAAGAGATCATGAGCTTGCTGCATGAGTATCACGCCGAGATGGGTCGCGTCATCCTCGCGCACGAAGGGACGCTGGAGCGCTTCGCCGGCGACGGCATGATGGTGTTCTTCAACGATCCTGTGCCGATCGCCGATGCACCGGAGCGGGCAGTGCGGATGGTCTTGACGATGCGCGACAGGCTGTCGGAGATGACGACCAAGTGGCGCAAGCGCGGCTTCGATCTGGGTTTCGGGGCCGGCATCGCGCAGGGTTACGCGACCATCGGTGCGGTAGGATTCGAAGGCCGCTGGGACTACGGGGCGATAGGAACCGTGACCAACGTGGCCGCCCGCTTGTGCGGTGAGGCCAAGCCGGGCCAGACCTTGATTGCCCAGCGCGTTTACGCGTCAGTAGAAGATCTGGTCGAAGTGGAAAGTGTCGGAGAGCTGCCGCTCAAAGGCCTGCTCAAGCCGGTCGTCGCGTTCAACGTTTTGCGGCTCAAGCAGTAGCACCCCCCAACCCTCTCCCGCTCCCACCACCCCGCCTGCTCCGCAGGCACCCCTCCTCAGGCAGGAGGGGAGGAAGTATTGCTCAGCACGGCTCGCCGCTGCGCCCGACCACCGCCCGCAGGCCGGCGGCATTCTTGATGCCGATGTTCTTCTGCGCGACCGCGATGAGCCCCTCGTCCTGAAAGCGCGAGAGCACGCGGCTCACGGTCTCGAGCTTGAGGCCCAGGTAGCTGCCGATCTCGTCCCGCGTCATGCGCAGGTTGAACTCGGTAGGGGAGTAACCGCGCAGGAGCAGCCTCTGCGACAGGTTGAGCAGAAACGCGGCGAGGCGCTCCTCGGCGCGCATGCTGCCGAGCAGCATCATCACGCCGTGCTCGCGCACGATCTCACGGCTCATGATCTTGTGAAAGTGGCGCTGCAACGCCTCCATCTCGCGGCTGAGATGCTCCAGGCGCTCGAACGGGATCACGCAGACGTCGCTGTTCTCGAGCGCCACTGCGTCGCACGTGTGCCGCTCGGTGCCGATGCCGTCCAGACCGATCAGCTCGCCCGCCATATGAAAGCCGGTCACCTGCTCGCGGCCGTCCTCCAACAGCACCTTGGTCTTGAAGAAGCCCACGCGTACCGCGTACAGCGAGTCGAACGGGTCGTTGGCGCGAAACAGATACTCCCCGCGCTTGACCGGACGGCGCACGAGCACCAGCTGCTCCAGCTCGCGCATCTCTTCGACGGACAGACCTACCGGCAGGCACAGCTCGCGCAACGAGCAAGAAGAGCAGGTCGCTTTGAGACGCGGCAAGCTGATTCCGCTGTCGGTAGCGGTGATTGCCTGTTGCGAACGAGTAGCCGGGGTCATCGCTTTTGATCTGGGTCAACCATCCTGTTCCGCGCGGTGGCACAGTGGATTCTGCCTCGAGGTGAACCGCAAACCAGATGCCCACCACCCAAGCAGTGCCGACTGAGCTCCTGCGCCGTTTCGATGTCGCGGGGCCGCGCTATACGTCGTATCCGACGGCCGATCGATTCGTCGAAGCGTTCGACGCCGAAACCTATGGATCATGGCTCGCAAAGCGCTTCCTCGGCGGTGTGTCGAAGCCTTTGTCATTATATGTGCACCTGCCCTTCTGCGGAAGCATCTGCTACTACTGCGCCTGCAACAAGGTGATCACGCGAGATCGGGGGCGCGCAGCGAAGTACGTCCGGTACCTCGAGCGCGAGATCGACATGTGCGGCGAGCTGTTGGCAGGCGGGCTCGATGTGGCTCAGATGCATTGGGGCGGGGGTACGCCGACCTTCCTGTCTCACGCGGAGCTGGCTCGGCTCATGGCGGCGCTGCGCTGTCGGTTCAATCTGGAAGAAAGAAGCGAATGCTCCATCGAGATCGATCCGCGCACGCTGCAGGCGGGCACACTCGAGCTGCTGCGCGAGCTGGGCTTCAACCGCATCAGTCTCGGTGTTCAGGATTTCGATCCCGAAGTGCAGCGCGCCGTGCACCGCATCCAGAGCGAAGAGCAGACGCTGGAGGCCATGGCGGAAGCGCGCGGGCTGCAATTCCGCTCGATCAACGTCGATTTGATTTATGGGTTGCCCAGACAGCACGTGATCGGCTTCAACCGGACCCTGGACAAAGTCATCGACAGCAGGCCGGACCGCGTCGCCCTGTACAACTATGCGCATCTGCCTGCCGTTTTCAAGCCGCAGCGGCGCATCAACGAAGCCGATCTGCCGAGCGCCGAAACGCGCGTCCAGCTGCTGTCGCTAGCCATCCGGCGCCTCACAGGTGCCGGCTACGCCTACATCGGCATGGATCACTTTGCGCTGCCCAGCGATCAGCTTGCCGTTGCCCAGCGCCAAGGGCGTCTGCAGCGCAACTTTCAGGGCTACTCGGCGGGGCCCGATTGCGATTTGCTCGGGCTGGGGATCTCCGCCATCGGCCAGATGGGTCCAACCTACAGCCAGAATGTGAAGACGCTGGAAGAGTACTATGACAGGCTAGAGCGGAGCGTGCTGCCTGTCCTGCGCGGGGTCGAGCTGACCGCGGACGATCTGGTGCGGCGCGCCGTGATCCAGTGTCTGATGTGCCGCTTCGAGGTGCCGATCGAGTCGATCGAGATCGCACACCTGATCGAGTTCCGAAAGTATTTTGCGATGGAGTTGCAGGACCTCGAACCGTTCGAGAACGCCGGGATGATGACCTTGGACGACAAGTGGCTGAGCGTGACTGCGCTGGGCCGCTTCTTCATTCGCAACATCTGCATGGTATTCGATCGCTACCTGCGCGAGGGACGCGAGCGAGTGCGCTACAGCAAAGCGGTTTGACGGGCCGATGCTGACCTTAGCGATTCTTGGAGCGGTGTTCCTGACCGGTGTACTGGGTGGTGTGCATTGCGCCGGGATGTGCGGGGGCATCGTAGCGGCGCTCTCTGGCCACGCAGCAGCGGGACAACGCCAGTGGCCGCTGCATCTGTCCTACAACCTCGGGCGCATCGCAAGTTACACAGTTGCGGGGGCCGGAGCTGGCGCAATTGGCAGCCTTGGCTTGCTGCTCGACGGCGCCCTCCCGGTGCAGCTTGCCCTCTACGTTGTCGCCAACGTGTTGCTCATCGCGCTGGGGCTGTATCTGGCGGGCGTTTCCGCCACCGTCGCGCGCCTCGAGGCGATCGGGAAGGCGCTTTGGCGCCGCGTGCAGCCGCTCACGCGGCACTTTCTGCCCGTGACCTCGGCGCCGCGCGCGTTCGCGCTGGGGACGCTCTGGGGCTGGCTCCCCTGCGGCCTCGTCTACAGTGTGCTCGCGATGGCGTTGTTGTCTGGAAATGCGCTGAGCGGTTCGGCCATCATGCTCACCTTCGGGCTGGGCACGCTGCCCAACCTGATGGCCGCAGGATTGCTCATGCGTCGGTTCCGGTCTGCGGGCGTGGCGAAGCCCGTGCGCCTGGCCGCTGGCGCCCTGGTCCTGGGCTTTGGCGTATACGGCCTGGCCAACGCCGCGACGCTGTCGGCACACATCAAGGCGGGGCTCCTGTGCTTTGGATGATACCGAATTCCGGGTTGCTCGCCAGCAAAAAACTCCCTATAATCCGCGCCTTCCCCGGGACGCGGCACTATCCCGGCCGATTCGCCACCTTGCTCCACCGTCTCGCACGCGGGGAGCGTCACCACAAGGAGATGCGATGCGGCACTACGAGATCGTCTTCATCGTTCACCCCGATCAGAGCGAGCAGGTCCCCGCGATGATCGAGCGCTACAAGGGCATGGTCACTGCCCGCAACGGCCGGATCCACCGCCTGGAGGATTGGGGCCGCCGCCAGATGTCATACCCGATCCAGAAGATGCACAAGGCGCACTACGTTCTCATGAACGTGGAGTGCGACAAGGAAAGCCTGGGTGAGCTCGAGCACGCCTTCCGTTTCAACGATGCAGTTCTTCGGCACCTCACGGTCAGCATGGACTCGGCTGTGACGGATCCTTCGCCCATGATGCGCCAGGAGCGGCGCGCGGCGTCGGCGGGAGCCGATCAGCCGCGGCAGCCGCAGGAGCAGCAGTCGCCGGCGGCGCAGACTAGCCCGGCTTAGTGGACGACAACGAGGTGCGGTTGAGCGGCGAGGTGATCGGACGGGAGGCGCTGAGGCACACGCCGGCCGGAATTCCGATCCTGGCCTTCGCGCTCAAGCACCACTCGACGCAGAACGAAGCCGGGACGCCGAGGCAGCTCGACTTCGAGATGGACGCGATGGCGGTAGGAGAGACGGCGCAGAGGATGAACGCGATGCAGGCCGGCCAGAAGATGCGCCTGCGCGGTTTCCTGGCGAGCCGCAGCCGGCTCAGCACACGCATCGTGCTGCACGTGACGCAGTTCGAATTCGAGTAGAGGAGCGATCATGGCATTCAGAGGCAGAAGCGGAAGCAAGGCGAAGGACAAGCGCAAAGAGAACGAGCGCGGCTCGCGCCCGCTGTTCAAGCGCCGCAAGTTCTGTCGCTTCACGGCGGAAGGCATCAAGCAGATCGACTATAAGGACGTCGAGCTGCTGAAGGACTTCATCAACGAGAACGGCAGAGTCATCCCAGCGCGCATCACGGGCACCAAGTCGCACTACCAGCGGCAACTCTCGACGGCGATCAAACGGGCGCGCTTTCTCGCTCTACTCCCGTACACCGACCTGCACTGACGAGGCCGATCATGCAAGTAATCCTGATGGAACGGGTGGCTAACCTGGGACAGCTCGGCGACATCGTCAAGGTGAAGCCCGGCTACGCGCGCAATTATCTGATCCCCAAAGGCAAAGCCAAGCGGGCGACGGATGCCAACGTGGCCGAGTTCGAGCGGCGGCGCGGCGAGCTGGAGAGGATTCAGAACGAGGTGCTCGTCGCAGCGCAGGGGCATGCCGCGAAGCTGGAAGGGCTGCTCATCCAAGTCACGCAGAAGGCTGGCGTAGACGGACGGCTGTTTGGCTCAGTGACGAACTACGACATCTCCGAAGCGCTTAAAGCGCTCGGACACGACGTACCGAAGTCTGCGGTTCGCCTGCCCCATGGGCCGCTCAAGCAGGTGGGAGACTACGAGATCATGCTCGACCTGCACAGCGATGCGAAGGCACACATCAAGGTGTCGGTGCTGGGCGAGCAGTAAGTCGCTGCGCGGCAACGAAATGAAGATAGGCCGGCACACGCCGGCCTTTTTTCTTGTGCGGTTCACGCGAAGCTGGCGTAACATCACTCGCTTCGCGTCCTGCGATAGAACAAACCGACTTAGGAATCCGGCGCGCGGTGGCCCAGTCCGTCTCCCACATCATTCAGGACGCGCAGGTCGATATCCTGAAGCTGCCGCCGCACTCGCTGGAGGCGGAGCAGGCCGTGCTGGGCGGGCTCATGCTCGACAACACGGCATGGGACCGCATCGCCGACCTGATCGCCGAAAGCGATTTCTATCGAGCCGATCACCGTCTCATCTATCGCCACGTCTCGAAGCTGATCGAGCACAACAAGCCGGCCGACGTCGTCACCGTCGCTGAAGTGCTGGAATCGACGAGGGAGCTGGCCACTGTGGGCGGTCTGCCTTATCTCAGCGCGCTCGCCGGCAACACGCCTTCCGCAGCGAACATCCGCCGGTACGCCGAGATCGTGCGCGAGCGCGCCATTCTGCGGCGTCTCGCCCAGGTCGGCACGGAGATCGCCGACACCGCGTACAACACCATGGGGCGGGAAGCGCACCAGATCCTGGACGAGGCCGAGTCCAAGGTGTTCGAGATCGCGGAGCAGGGTGCACGCGGCCAGCAGGGGTTTCAGGAGATGCCGCCACTGCTCACTCGCGTCGTGGAGCGCATCGATCTGCTGTACAACCGTCAGAGCGACAGCGATGTGACCGGTCTTGCGACCGGATTCATCGATCTCGATCGCATGACGTCGGGCCTGCAGGCGGGAGATCTGATCATCATCGCCGGTAGACCAAGTATGGGGAAAGCTCAACCGCTGGATGCGAGAGTCAAGACGGTCGACGGCTGGAAGCGCATGGGTGAGCTGCGCCTTGGTGATGAGTTGGCTTCAACTGACGGCGGCCGCTCTCGCGTGAGCGGGGTCTTCCCCCAAGGGCGCAAGCAGGTTTACCGCGTGACTTTCTCGGACGGCCGCTCCACGGAGTGCTGCGGCGAGCACCTTTGGAAGGTGTACTACCGCGAGTGGCCAGAGGCGCGAGTGCTGTCGACGGAGCGCGTGATCACGATGTTGAAGGCTAAGCGCTATCAGCATCGACTCTGGATTGACACGGCCAGCGGTAACTTTGGTCAATCGAAGGAGCTACCGCTCGACCCGTGGCTGCTGGGGGCTTTACTTGGCGATGGAAGAATATCAGGCCATCTTGTCTTCTCGACGGCTGATGAAGAGATGCTCAGCAGGTTGCGCGAGAGCGTTGGGGAAGAGTTTGTCCTGCGTGCTGCCGGCGGATACGACTGGCGAATTGTCCAGGCTGGAGGATCGCATCGCAAGGGCTTCCGGGGAGTACATCCCAACGCCATCAAAGAAGCGCTAAAGGAACTGAGCGTGTGGGGTCTCAAGAGCGAGGAGAAATTCATACCTCCGCTCTACTTGGCTGCCCGGCGGCAGGACCGGCTTGACCTCCTGCGAGGCTTGCTCGATACCGACGGCGGGGTTGAACGGTGGGGGAGCATGCGGTTTTGCTCGAGCAGCGAGAGGCTTGCTAAAGATGTCGTCGAACTGGTCCGCTCCCTCGGCGGATGGTGCACTCTACGTTCGAAGCGCACCACCTACTCGTATCTCGGTGCAAAACGAGAAGGTCGGTCGGCCTTCGTCTGTAACATCCACCACGACGAGCCGAGGTCTCTTTTTCTGCTCACACATAAACGCGACCGCGCGCTTTCGAAACCAGAAAGGAGTTGGCGCCCGGTTTTCGTCTCGATCGAGCCCACGCGAGTAGCAGATACGCAGTGCATCGCCGTTACACATCCCAGCCGCCTGTATATCACCGACGATTACGTCGTTACTCACAACACGTCGCTGGCGCTCAATATTGCCGAGCATGCAGCACTGAGTGGAGGGCTGCCTGTTGGTGTGTTCAGCATGGAAATGGCGGCGACGCAGCTGGTGATGCGCATGATCGGCTCGGTCGGAAAGCTCGATCAGCACAAGCTCCGCACGGGGCGTCTGCACGACGACGACTGGGCGAGGCTCACCACTACCGTGGGCAAGCTGAACGATGCGCCGATTCACATCGACGAAACGGCTGCGCTCAACCCGCTCGAGCTGCGAGCCCGTGCGCGGCGCCTGCATCGACAGTACAAAAAGCTCGGGATGATCGTGGTCGACTATCTGCAGCTCATGTCGGCTTCGACCTCGGGTGAGAACCGCGCTACCGAGCTGTCCGAGATTTCGCGCTCTATGAAATCGCTAGCGAAAGAGCTGGAGTGTCCGGTGGTGGCGCTATCTCAGCTCAATCGCAGCCTGGAGCAGCGCCCGAACCGGCGCCCGGTGATGTCGGATCTACGCGAATCAGGTGCGCTTGAACAGGATGCGGATGTCATACTGTTCATCTATCGAGACGAAGTCTACAACGCGGATACCGTGGACAAGGGTGTAGCGGAGGTCATCATCGGCAAGCAGCGCAACGGGCCTATCGGCACCGTGAAGCTTGCCTTCCTAGGTGAATACACGCGCTTCGAGAACCTGGCGGATCCGACGCGCTACTGAGCGGGTGATCGCGGTTTCGGTCAAGGCTAACCACCCCGTCGCTTCGCGTTAGGCCGTGGTCTATTCGTCCAGTTTGGTCTGCAAGTTCCAGCGCGAGCTTGCGCATAGCCTGCGCCTGGGGTGCTTCTGCGGGGTCGCATCCCAGAGGGAACCCTGCTCCTCCCTCCGAAGCACCTACCTCTCCTTGAAAAGGAGGGGAGAAAATTAGAGCGAACTTCCTTGTTCTGGTCGCCCCGACCGGCTACTGAAGTTATTCCTCGGACATTAGATAGAACGGCCGCGGTTGCTTGTCCTCAGCGGTAGGCTTGCTTTCCTGCGCCAGCCTTGCCTCAACAAAACAGCCTTGGCGGCGCATCCCGTCGATCTCTCCGGGCGTGTATGCGCCGGGCAGATTTTCCCAGGACGAGTTGACCGTATCCTTGATTTGCCAGCGGGAGCGACGGTGTTCGTTCATGCCCGGACTGGGAGCAAGGAGCGGGCCGTGCAAAACAGCTCGCCAGGGAGGCTCGTGCTGCCGACTTTCCTCGGCGAAGAAGCAAACCTAGAAATAAGATGAATGTACATGCTCTACCTACTGATTATTATACATAATCATGCAGGAATAGCGGCGTCGACAAGGGCGCGCGACCCATGGGGCCCTCCAGCCATCTAACCGGGGAGACCGCCAGAAGAGGACTGGTGGCGGCGTTCCCGCCTAGAGGATCTCTGCGGCGCGGTCGGCAAGCCGTGAGCGCTCGCCGCGCATCAGCGTCACGTGTCCGCTGTGCGTCCAGCCCTTGAAGCGATCCACCACGTAGGTGAGTCCAGAGCTGCCCTCGGTCAGGTACGGCGTATCGATCTGCGAGATGTTGCCGAGGCACACGACCTTGGTGCCCGGCCCCGCACGCGTGATCAGCGTCTTCATCTGCTTGGGCGTGAGGTTCTGCGCTTCGTCGATGATCAGGAACTTGTTGATGAACGTGCGTCCGCGCATGAAGTTCAGCGACTTGACCTTGATGCGCGAGCGGATCAAGTCGCGCGTGGCAGCCCGGCCCCACTCGCCAGCATCCTCGTCGCTGTTATTGAGCACGTCCAGGTTGTCCTCGAGCGCACCCATCCACGGCGTCATCTTCTCTTCCTCAGTGCCGGGCAGGAAGCCGATGTCCTCACCTACCGGAACCGTGACGCGCGTCATGATGATTTCGGAATAAGTCTTGTCCTCGAGAGTCTGCAT
>DASPUW010000171.1:0-14066 GCA_035622675.1 Burkholderiales bacterium
CGCAGGCTGTAGACCTTGCGAGGTGCAAATGAACGATCTCGCCTCCACACTCCGCGTAGAGCTGTACCCTGAGATCGAGCCGTTCGAAGCCGGCATGCTGCCGGTGGACGCTCGTCACACGCTGTACTGGGAGCAGTCGGGAAACACCCGCGGCGTGCCGGTCCTGTTTCTGCACGGCGGACCCGGCGCGGGCAGCAGCCCCGGGCAGCGGCGCTTCTTCGATCCCGCGTTCTATCGCATCGTGCTGTTCGATCAGCGCGGCGCAGGCCGCTCCACCCCGCACGGCGAGCTCGCCGACAACACCACGCTCCATCTCGTCGCCGACATCGAGAAACTGCGCGCGCATCTGCGCATCGAACGCTGGCTGGTGTTCGGCGGCTCATGGGGCAGCACGCTGGCTCTCGCCTACGCTCAGGCGCATCGCGAGCGCGTCCTCGGCCTCACGCTGCGCGGGATATTTCTGGGCCGTCAGCAGGAGATCGATTGGTTCCTGCACGGGCTGCGCCATGTTTTTCCCGAAGCGTGGCGCGACTTCGTCGAACCGATCCCGGTGCCGGAGCGCCACGATCTGCTGAACGCTTACGCATCTCGTCTGAACCATCCGGACCCGGGCGTGCATTTGCGTGCGGCGCGCGCATGGAGCGTCTACGAAGGCAGCTGCTCGACCCTGCTTCCGAACGCCGAAACCGTCGCACACTTCTCGGGCGATCACGTGGCGCTCGGCCTCGCGCGCATCGAGGCGCACTATTTCAAGCATCGCGCCTTCCTTCCCGAGAGCGCGCTGCTGGATGGCGCTCATCGTCTGCGCGACATTCCTGCGGTCATCGTGCAGGGCCGCTACGACATGGTTTGTCCGTGCGTCACGGCCGAGGAGCTGCACCGCGTGTGGCCACAGGCCGAGTACATCGTTGTGCCTGATGCCGGGCATTCGGCCTGGGAACCCGGAATCCGCGCGCACCTGGTGATGGCCATGGAGCGGCTCAAGGTATCGACGGCGTTGGCCCGGTGAGCCGGTACGGTCCCCTGCTGTTGATGCTCGGCCTGTTGCTCGGACCCGTTTACTATTTGTTCGCCGAGTATTCGGGCGGCCAGCCTGGCGAGACGGTTGCGTTGAGCGAGCGCGCTGCCCGTTGGACGCTTCCCGACGGGTCCATCCTGCACTTCGTGCGGGGGCAGGCGTATCGCCCGCTGACGCTGCAGCTCGACCCGCAGATGAACCGCATCGCGTTTCGCCTCACGTTTCAGGCGGCACCCGCGGAGCCTGGCGGATCCAAGGAGGGCGACGAGTACCGGCTCAGTCTGATTCAGGCTGACCAGCCCGTCTTTCAGCGCGCGTTTACGGTGAAGCTCTCCCCTGGCGCAACCGCGCGCGTGGATGTCGGCAGGCTGGAGCTGTACTACCCGGGCGCCTACGAGCTCCTGCTGGAGGAGGCCGGTACGCCGCACACTCCGGTTTCACAGGTCACGGTGGAGGTGCGCCAGAACATCGAAACCGTGTTCGCGCCGCTCGTGTGGGGCGGGGTTGCGATGCTGATCGCCGGCCTCGCGCTGGTGCTCGAGCCGTACCTTCCAGGCCGGCGAGCCGGTTCGCGCCTCTGACCGGCGCCCGCCGCGAGCGGGTTGCGCGACGAGCGCGGTTGAATCCATACTGCGGCTGCAAATCGCGCTGGGCGCGTGCGCGATCCGGCAGCGGCGCGCTCCTTCCAGCGTGTGAGAAAGGGAGATGGTTATGCGCAGTTGGAGGCACATCGTTTTCGCCGCTATGTTCGCATCGGCGGGCTGGGCGGGCGCAGCTGAGCCTGAGGGCGAAGGCCGCTGCGCGATGAGCGCGGCGCAGGGCAGCTCGCTGCCCACGAGCTGCTCGGTAGTCTGGATCTCGCCGCAGGACAAGCTGTACTGCTTCAGCAGTGAGAAGGCCAAGCGTTTGTTCCTGCAGGATCCCGAGATAAACGAACGCAGGGCGCAGGCCTTCTTCAAAGACCCCGAGCTGTGGGAGAAGCTGAAGAAGTCGGACCCGGGCGGCTGAGAGGCGCGGCATGCAACCGCCCGCGGTTCCCTCCGTCTTGCTCACCTACATCGAAGGGCTGAAAGCGCATGATGTGCGCAAGGTCGCGGACACGGTCTCCGATGACCTCGCATTCGTCTCGGCCACGCGCACACTGAACAAGGCCGAGTTCCTGCGGATGCTGGGCGCGCTCTACACCGGGTTTCCGGACTGGCATTACAACCACGACGCGCCCGAGTGGCACGGAGACCTGCTCGCCGTCAAATGGCGCCAGGGCGGGACGCACGAGGGTGTATTCGCGATGCCCGGGATGGATCCCGTTGCGCCCACCGGGCGGAAGGTGCGGATCCCGGAGCACTACTTCTTCTACCGGGTCGCGGCCGAGCGCATCGTCATGATCCGCCCCGAGCTCGTGGCCGGAGGCGCCCCGCGCGGAATCTTGGAGCAAATCGGGGTGCCCGTTCCGCCTCTCTAACAGGGTATTGCCGCTACCCCCTGAGGCCGGCTAAAGAAGCAAGGCGCTCCAGCTCAGTTGGTGATGGTAGTGCCATCCCCCGGGGTCTGGGCCGGGCCCTCCTGCGGAGGGGTATTGGCTTTGTTCTGCTTGCGCTGCCGCTTCTCGTCCTGTTTTTTCCGGCGGGCCAGGTCTTTCTGGCGCTTCTCGTACTGGTAATTGGGTTTCGCCAACTTTTCGCCCTCTGAGGTGGTAGATCCGCAATGCCCGGTTCGGGCTTGCTGCCGTCCTATGATAAACCCTGCTGGGCGCGCCCGCCGGGGTCACTGAAAGGCATACTGGAACACGAGGGTGCGGAAGGTAAGGCCGTTGTTGGGCTCCCGGATGCCGTCGTTTGACGTGTGCTGCACGCGCAGCGCGATCTCGAACTGGCCGCGGCCGCCAAAGCGCACGCCCGGGCCGATCAGCTCGTTGAACTGGAAGCCCGTGCTGAGCACGCGCGAGTCGATGCGCGTGTGCGAGATGAGGCTGACGCCGATGCCGGCATCGAGAAACACCGTCAGCCCGGTGCGCGCCGCGGGCTCGAGGCGCAGCACCGGAGTCGCGCTGAGATCCCACAGGTCGGTCACCGGCGCGTTCGCCTCCGTGCCGTGCCAATGGTCGAGGCGCCCGAGAATCGACACTCCGAGATCGGTGCTGCCCCCCAGATGCCATGTGTGCAAATCGGTCCAGCGCAACCCGACTCCCCAGATGTCGACCGACTCGCCTCGGCCCGCTTCGACGGAGGCACCAACTCCTGCGCTTGCCGGGGCGGCGGCAAACAGTAGCGCGCACGCCATCCAGCGCGCTAGCCGCGCTCCCGATCGAGGCGACGACGCTCGGATGGGATGGGGTACCATCATCAGGATGCAGGGTCTACGCGGGTTCACTTACGTCGGTCTGCTGGTTGTAGTGGTCCTGATCGGCATCGGCCTCGCTGCTGTCGGCCAAGTCTGGAGCACGACCGCCAAGCGCGAGCGCGAGCGCGAGCTGCTGTTCGCGGGTGCGCAGTTCCGACGCGCCATCGGCAGCTACTTCGATGCCTCGCCCGGGGTAAAGCAGTACCCGAGCAAGCTGGAGGAGCTGCTGCAAGACCAGCGCTTTCCGGTGGTCAAGCGCCATCTGCGCAAGATCTACCTCGACCCGATGACCGGAAGCCCCGATTGGGGATTGGTGACGGCGGGCGACCGGATCGTCGGTGTTTACAGTCGGTCGGGCGACAAGCCGCTCAAAATCGAAAACTTCGCTCCCGAAGACAGCTCCTTCGCCGGCAGCGCAGCGTACTCGGATTGGCGGTTCGTCTATGCTTCCGCGGCAGCACCCGGCGCTGAGCCCGCGACAGGGAATTCAGCACCGGCACCGCCGGCTGGCAACCCCCCGATGGCCACTCCTATGGCGCCGAACCCTATGGCGCCGAACCCCACACCCAAGTAGCTTAGCGCCGGCGTGCGCGCCGCGCGTCCGCCCGCACCTTCGTCCCTGGCTTCTCCATGCGGCCCGGCAGCGGCAGTGCGGTCTGATACTTGACCTGCTTGAGCGCGAAGCTGGACTTGATGTTGCCGACTCCCGGAACTTTGGACAGGAAGGCGAGAATGAAGTGCTCGAACGCCTGCACATCGGGCACCACGACTCGCAGCAGATAGTCAGCATCGCCGGTCATCAGATAGCACTCCATCACTTCCGGGCGAGCGCGGATCGCCCGCTCGAAGGTTTCCAGCGCCGCCTCGATCTGCCGTTCCAGCGTCACCTGGATGAACACGCTGACCCGCAGGCCGACTCGCACGGAGTCGAGCAGGGTCACGTAACGGCTTATGTAGCCGCCTTTCTCCAGGGCGCGCACGCGGGTCAGGCATGGCGAAGGCGACAGGCCGATCTGACGGGCGAGCTCGACGTTGGACAGGCGGGCGTCGGCCTGCATCCGGTCCAGGATCTTCCAATCTATCGCGTCCAGTTCCATTGGCGGAATTTATGCTCGATATGAGGCTAGAAGACAGCATTTTATGCTGTTTTGGGTCGACTGATGTCCGAGAAACGAAACCATCTGCTCCGCCAAACTGAGTAGGATGTCGTGTTCGCGCTGGCGCTTCAGGCGCGGCGCGACACGCGAAGCATGGGTCACGACGCCCCACGAATCACGAGCCACGAATCACGGACCTTCCATGACCGATCTCTCCGACTTGAGCCTCTCCGGCCATTGGGCCGTTCTGCCTCCTGATCAAGATCCGACCGAGACCAGAGAGTGGATGCAGGCGCTCGACGCGGTCATCGAGAGCGAGGGGCGCGAGCGCGCAACGTTCATACTCCGCAAGCTCCTGGACCACGCGCGCACGCAGCGGGTGACACTCCCGCCTGTGCTGAGCACGCCCTATTGCAACACGATCTCGCTCGCCGCCCAGCCACAATTCCCGGGCAACCTTGAGACTGAGCAGCGCCTGATCGGGCTGGTGCGCTGGAACGCTTTGGCGACGGTCGCGGGCGCCAACAAGTTCTCGTCCGAGCTGGGCGGCCACATCGCCAGCTATGCATCCGCCGCTGACCTGTTCGAGGTCGGCTTCAATCACTTCTTTCGCGCCGGCCAGTCGGGAGATCTCATCTATTTCCAGCCCCATTCGGCGCCCGGCATATACGCCCGTGCCTATCTCGAGGGCCGGTTGAGCGAGGATCAGCTGGGAAATTACCGGCGCGAGGTGGGAGGCAAGGGGCTCTGCTCGTACTGCCATCCCTACCTCATGCCGGAGTTCTGGCAGTTCCCCACCGGGTCCATGGGACTGGGGCCTCTCATGTCCATCTACCAGGCGCGTTTTCTGCGCTATCTCGAAAACCGCAGCGTGCTCGCCACGTCCGGGCGCAAGGTGTGGGCTTTCGTCGGCGACGGCGAGATGGATGAGCCAGAGGCGCTCGCCGGCCTGTCGATGGCCGCACGCGAAGTCCTCGACAACCTCATCTTCGTCGTGAACTGCAACCTGCAGCGCCTGGACGGCCCCGTGCGCGGCAACGGCTCCGTCATCCAGGAGCTCGAGGGCCTGTTTGCGGGCGCTGGCTGGAACGTCATCAAGCTGCTGTGGGGCTCAGACTGGGATCCGCTGTTTGCGCGCGACCACGAGAGCGTGATTCTCAAGCGCCTGCACGAGACGGTGGACGGCGAGTTCCAGAAGTACGCGGCCACCGATGGACGCTTCAACCGCGAGCACTTCTTCAACAAGTATCCTGAGCTTCAGGCCATCGTCGCCCACATGTCGGATGAGGACATCGACCGCCTGAAGCGCGGCGGACACGACCCGGTGAAGATCTACGCCGCGTACCACGCGGCGGTGAACCACAAGGGGCAGCCGACCGTGATCCTTGCGCAGACCAAGAAGGGCTACGGCATGGGCAGCGGTCAGGGCAAGATGGGAGCGCACCAGCAGAAGAAGCTGGAGGACGAAGCGCTGCTCGCTTTCCGCGACCGCTTCGCGTTGCCGCTCTCGGACGAGGACGTCGTCGGACTACGCTTCCACAAGCCGGCCGCCGACAGTCCCGAGATGAAGTATCTGCATGCCCGTCGCCAGACCCTCGGGGGCTACCTTCCCGCGCGCGCAATCAAAGGTCCTGCACTCGCCGCTCCTGAGCTCAAAGCACTGAGCAAATATCTCGAGGGCACGCACGGGCGCGAGCAGTCGACCACCATGGTGTTCGTGCAGCTGCTCTCGCAGCTGCTGCGCGACGGGCAGCTCGGCAAGCACATCGTGCCTATCGTCGCCGACGAGGCGCGCACGTTCGGCATGCAGGCGCTGTTCCGTCAGGTCGCCATCTACTCCTCGGTCGGACAGCTGTACGAGCCTGAGGACAAGGACGAGCTGCTCTACTACAAGGAAGCGCGAGACGGGCAGATCCTGGAGGAAGGGATCAGCGAAGCGGGTGCGGTCGCGTCCTGGATCGCCGCCGCGACCAGCTACAGCAGCCACGGCGTTGCGATGCTGCCGTTCTACATCTTCTACTCGTGCTTCGGATTCCAGCGCGTGGGCGACCTGATCTGGGCGGCGGGCGACTCCCGGTGCCGCGGCTTCCTCCTTGGCGCCACCGCGGGGCGCACCACCTTGTCGGGTGAGGGGCTGCAGCACGAGGACGGGTCGAGCCATCTCCTGTTCTCGACTGTGCCGAACTGTGTGGCATACGACCCGTGCTTCGGCTACGAGCTCACCGTGATTCTGCAGGATGGAATGCGCCGCATGCTGCAAGACCAGCAGGACGTGTTCTACTACGTCACGGTGATGAACGAGAACTACGCGCACCCCGCGATGCCCGAGGGGGCCCAGGAGGGCATCCTGCGCGGCATGTACCGTCTCAGCCAGTCGCGAATTACAAAGCACGAGCCACGTGTCCAGCTGCTCGGTTCCGGCACGATTCTGCGCGAGGTGGTAGCGGCCGGTGTGCTCCTCGAGCAGGACTGGGGCGTGGCCGCGGACGTCTGGAGCGTCACGAGCTTCACCGAGCTGCGCCGTGACGGCCTGGACGTGGAGCGTCACAATCGGCTGCGGCTCGAGGCCGAGCCAAAGCAGGCCTGGGTGGAGAAATGCCTGGCGCCCAGCGCAGGGCCGATCGTTGCCGCGAGCGACTACATGCGCGCCGTGCCCGACCTGATTCGCCCGTTCATTCCTGCGTCATCGCGCTCGGGAATGCGCCGGTTCGTTTGCCTGGGTACCGACGGCTTCGGCCGAAGCGATACGCGCGCGGCGCTGCGCTCCTTTTTCGAGGTCGATCGCCACAGCATTGTCATCGCGGCCCTCAAGAGCCTGGCCGACGAGAGCAGCGTGAAGCTCGACACGGTCAAGCAGGCAATGGCCCAATACGGCATCGATCCGGCCCGACCGAATCCCTGGGACGCCTGACTCCGGCGCACAGGAGGCCAGCCACCCGGCTGGCGCGTTTCCTGCTGCGGCTCGCCTGCCCTCAAACCACAAGAGCGGGAGGCAGGCTTGAAACCGATCACCCTACTGGCCGCCGGAGCCCTGGCACTGGCCGGGAACGACCTGTTGGCGTACCAGATCCTCGAGAGCCATTTTCACGTCGAGGTAGCGCCCGACAAATACGTCGATCAGCTGGTGCTGCGGTGTGAAGACGGCCGGCAGATCACCGTCCCTTGGCAATCGAAGCTGGCCGAAGCCTGTGGCGAGGACCTGATGGGTAACGTGACGACGCCGCCCAAGGCAAACGCGGCGCCGATCGACGAGCAGCAGAAGCAGGCGATGATGGAACAGCTGCGTTCGCAGTACGGCAACATTTCGGAGAAGCAGGTGGAATTCTTCTCCGGGCCGACGGGCATATCGACCCGGTTCAAGCCGCCCATCGTCGAGATACTCAAGAAGTACGAGAGCTGCCGCCGGGCGCAGAAAGACAAGGCGCTCTGCGCGGGCGAGCGCGATAAGGCCCTGGCGCGCCTGGCCGACCCGAAGCCGGTTCCGGCTGCGACGCGTGCTCCAGAGGCCGAAACCGCCGCGCGCGAAACGGTCGCTGTCGCCGCACCTCCCGAGACAACTGGGCGTTCACCCAGCGCCGAAGCGGCAACGCCTGCCCGAGTCGAGGCCACACCCCAGGCGGCGAAGCCCGAAACCGCCCCGCAAACGGCCGCCCAGACGCCAAGAGCCCAGCCTGCGCCGACACAGGCCGCTGAGACTCCCCCGCAGACGCCCGCACAGACCGCCAAAACCCCGCCTGCGACTCAGGCCGCTGACACCCCCCCGTCGGCGCCGCCTTCAGAGGTGGAGGCGCGTACCGCCGCCGAGCAGAAGATCCTGCAAGAGTACATGGGGTGCATGCGCTCCAAGCCCAAATTCGACTGCGACCAGGCGCGAGCAAAGGCGATGAGCGCGCTCGACAAGCCCAAAGCAGCGCAGAAGAAGCAGCCGCGCAAGCCCGCTACCTCGGCGGTGGGCCCACAAGCCCAGCGCTGAGCGCGGGGAAGTTTGCGGCAGCGCCGCCGCCTCGCCGGCGGCGTTTGCATTTGTGTATCCCGAAATGTTTTCGCCTGGCGCCCCGCGCTGGTGGTACCCACCGCGGCGGCGATTTCAGGATAATGGCGAGAAGCTAACCATCGACCGGAGAGCCTCGCCATGCTTCCCCCACGCATCGACCCCGCCGTCGTGCAGCGCCGGATCGGCGCCTATGCAGATACAGAACAATCCCTGCAGGAGCGCGGCGACGTATATAAGGAGCTACTCGGTTTCGTCCCACCCCGCATCGAGGCGCGGCTGAACGTCACGGGCGCGCTCGACCCCAAGATGATGGATCTGCAGGAACAGATCCGTTCCCACGGCATGTATCCGAAGTGCTTCGACGTGAAGACGGCGCAGCTCATGCTGTTCGGTATGCTGTTGATGGACCTGAGCGACGCAGCGGCACTGCATGCGATCGCCGCCCGGCGCGCTGGCGCGAGCTGGGAAGAACTCCAGGCAGTAATCAACCTGTGCTTCCTGTTTCGCGGACTGTCGGCTGCCAACCGCGGCGCCGAGATTCTGGCCAATCTCGCGAAGCGGGAGGATGAGGCGTCGGGAAGATGAGCGGTGTCATTGCAGCGGCCGTAATTCCGCACGTGCCGACGCTGAGCCGGCGGGAGATCACTCCCGATTTCCAGCACACGCTCGTCGATGGCGAGCGCGAGCTCGGACGGCATCTGCGCTCGCTCGCACCCGATCTGTGGGTGATCGCCTCAACGCACTGGGTCTCCACCTTCAACTGGTTTGCGACCTGCCAGGTGAGGCACGAGGGCACCTGCGTTGCGGACGAAGCGCCGGACCTGATTCCGGGCATGCCCTACCGCTATCGCGGCGATCCCGAGTTCGGCGCGGCGCTCGTCGACGAATGGAAGCGCCTCGAGATCCCCGCGGCACGCAACGAGTCGCCTCACTACGAATGGGACTACGGCACCTGCGTCCCGCTCTCGCACCTCGACCCCGAGGCACAAGTGGCGGTGGTCGGTGTCCCGGTCGTGCTGATGGCGGATCATGCCGAATGCATGCGTGCGGGTGCTGCGATTCACGCGACCGCCAAGCGCATCGGGCGGCGCGTGGTGTTCCTAGCCAGCACAGCGCTCAGCCACGCGCTGGTGCGCGGCCGCCACTTCATGCCCACGCCCGAGCGCATCGCCGCGGACCGGCGCCTGCTCGCGCAGCTCGAGCGCGGCGCCCTGAGCGAGATCGTCGCCGGATTCGGCGACTACAGCCGCGCGGCGGTGGCCGAGATGGGCGGCCGGGCGCTCGCTACGCTGCTCGGCGTTACGCAGTCGTTAAGCGAAGCAGGCGCCCGGCTGGAAGGCCGTCAATACGGCGGCTACGCACAATCATCCGGCAGCGGCAACGCCAACATGCTGATCGCGGCGCCGGACACCCTCGCTGCGCTTCACTGACGAGTCTTAACCCCGCTGGCGGTGATGCCAGCGCAGCAGCCTGTCGTCGGCGATCTGCTGCTGCTGCGGGCTGAGTGTCGCATATAGCTCCTTCGCGGCCTGGCCGATCGCCTCGAATGCAGCGGTACGCTGCTTCATCCAAGCCAGCCGACGGTCGATACGCTGCGGGGCAGTCAGAGCCGCCGGCTTCTCGCCTCGGCGTGCGCCCTCGAGCTGCGCTACGCGCTGGATGACGGTATCCGAGAACGCCGACCATTGCGGCTCTTGCTCCCCAGTGATGCCGAGCTTCGATTTAAGGTGGGTCAGCCGCTTTTGAGCAGAGGCCATCGGATCGTGATGCTGCCCTTGACTCGCGGCCGGGGCGTCCGGTGGAGCGCTCGCAATCGCCTCGTCTTCACTGTCCGCGGCGGCGGACTGCGCAAACGCTGGACTGAGGGCAACGCCTGCGCCCAGCACCACTGCAACCAACACGAGCTTTCTGATCGCTTTCATGGCAATCTCTGCAAGAGGTCAAGGATGAGGCCGCAATGCCCCGCAGCCTCGTTGCCCCTGCATTAGACCAGGCGTCTGTAAGCGCGATATTGCGGTTAGACGAGAATTCGTAACCGCGTGTTGCCCCTGTGTCGGGAACCACTCGGGGATTCAGGAGGCCGCCAACGGACGCAGCAAGTTAGGCGGTGAAGCGCGCTTCGGGCAGGCCGCGCACACCGGGTCGCGCGGCGAACAAGCCGCCGGCAAGCGGCTCACGTGCAAGCTGTTCGGGCGTGAGACGCTGGCGCGCAGTCGAGATGTAGAGCGTATCGAGCTGCCTCCCGCCAAAACAGCAGCAGGTCGGATTTGACACCGGCAGCCCGATCACTTGGTCGATCTTGCCGTTGGGCGTATAGCGCACGACTCTCCACCCACCATATTCCGCATTCCACAGGCAGCCGTCGGCGTCGACGCATGAGCCATCCGGACGGCCCGGCTGATTTGTCGTGTCGACGAAGACGCGTTCGTCGCGGATCGTGCCTGCGGCAAGATCGAAGTCGTAGGCCCAGATCGTGTTCAGGTGCGTATCGGCGAAATACATCACGCTATTGTCGACGCTCCAAGCGATGCTGTTGGGTATCACGATGCCACTGCGAAAGCGAGTGCAGCTCCCATCCGGATCGAGGCGGTAGAGCGAGCCGCTCGGCGCACGCGGTCCATCGCTCATGGTGCCTGCCCAGAACCGACCGCCGCGGTCGCAGCGTCCATCATTGAAGCGGTTGCCGGGCACATCTCGCTCAGGTGCTGCGATGAGCTTCATCGCACCCGACTTCGGATCGAGCAGGTAAATGCCCGACTTCGTGCCCGCCACCATGGCGCTGCCGGACGTGGTGAGGCCAAAGCTGCCGATTGCCTCGGTCACGGGCAGCGCGTGAACTTCACCGCTCGCCGGGTTGTAATGCTTTAGCGCGGGGGCGCGGATGTCGACCCACCACAGCAGCTGGTCGCGATCGCACCAGACTGTGCACTCGCCCAGCGTATCCTCGCTGCGCACTACGCATTCCACTGCGATCGACATGCCTGCTCCTCCCTAAACGCGCCGTCGCGTGAGCGACGAACCGCGCCCGCATCCGGAGCCGATTATAGCTCCGGGCGCTCGCGCGGCAGGTGCAGGGTCAGAGGCGCTTCAGCAGCTGGCGCTCAACGCCAGCGAAGAGAAGCAGAGGGGAAGAAAAACGGACGCGGCCGGCTATGGCCGCCACTCGCGGTAGCCGTCGATGCGGCCTTCGGCGTCGACCGCCTCGAGGCGCACCGGGAATCCCCACAGCCGACCGAGATGGCGTAGCACCTCGTTGGCCTGGTCTTCCGCGAGCGGGCGCCCGCGGAACAGCTGATTGCGCAGGGTCAGCGAACGGTCGCCGTCGCGCTCGTAGCGCGCTACCTGGATGTCGGGCAGCAGATTGTCTCGCTTGTGCTGGTCGGCCAGCATGCGGCGCACGCGCTTGTACCCGTGCTCGTCGTGGATGCTGTCGACTTCCAGCTCTGCCTTGCCGACGTGATCCGCCACCACGAACAGGCGCATTTCGCGGATCAGGCGCGGCGACAGATACTGGGCAATGAAGGACTCGTCCTTGAAATTGCGCATCGCGAAATCGAGCGACTTGCGCCAGTCGGTGCCGACCAGCTCCGGGAACCAGGCCGCGTCCTCCTCGGTCGGGGCCTCGCAGATGCGCCGCACGTCCTGCATCATTGCAAAGCCCAGGGCGTAGGGATTGACGCCGCGGTAGCCGTCCTGGTCGAAGCCGCGCTGCGTCACCACGTTGGTGTGGCTGTGCAGAAACTCGAGCATGAACGCGTCGTCCACCAGCTTCTTTTCGTACAAGCGGTTGATGAGCGTGTAGTGCCAGAAGGTCGCCCACCCTTCGTTCATGACCTTGGTCTGAGTCTGCGGATAGAAATACTGGGACAGCTTGCGCACGATGCGCACCAGCTCCCGCTGCCAAGGAGCGAGGCGCGGCGAGTGCTTCTCGACAAAATACAGAATGTTCTCTTCCGGCTCTTCCGGGAAAACGCTGGCCGAGGCAGCAGTCGAAGACGGTGCCGCTTGAGGCAGCGTACGCCACAGATCGTTGAACTGACGCCGCTGATGCTCTTCGATTTCGTTGCGGCGCGCTTCTTTTTCCTTGGCCGACAGCGGCTGCGGGCGCTTGTAGCGGTCCACGCCGTATTCCATCAGCGCGTGGCACGAATCGATCACTTCCTCCACGTCCGCCACACCGTAGCGCTGCTCGCACTCCATCACGTAGCGCCGCGCGAACACGAGGTAATCGAGGATCGCGTCGGCCTGCGTGAACTGCTTGAACAGATAGTTGCCCTTGAAGAACGAATTGTGTCCGTAGCTGGCGTGGGCGATCACCAGCGCCTGCATCATGAGGGAGTTCTCCTCCATCAGGTAGGCGATGCAGGGATTGGAGTTGATGACGATCTCGTAGGCGAGGCCCTGGTAGCCTCTGCGGTAAGCCTGCTCGTGACGGATGAAGGCCTTGCCGTACGACCAGTGCGGGTAGCCCAGCGGCAGGCCGGCGGACGCGTAAGCGTCCAGCATCTGCTCCGAGTTGATGATCTCGATCTGGTTCGGATAGGTGTCGAGCTGGAACTCCCCCGCGGTCTGCGCGATCACCTCGTCGTAGCGCTGCAGCAGCTCGAACTCCCACTCCGGTCCGTGCGGAAGCGGGGTCATGCGGGCTTACACCTTCTCCTTGCGGAACAGGTCGCGGAAGACCGGGTAGATCTCCTGCGGCTGCGACACCCTGCGCATGGCGAAGTTGAGGTCGGAAACCTTCACTTCCTCGTATTCAACCCACAGGCTGCTGTTGCCCGACTGATTCTCGTCCGGACACTCGATGTAGGCGAAGTAACGCGTGAGAGGAAGCACCTGCTCGCGGAGGAAGCGGGCGCTCTTCGCCGGATCGGCGCCGAAGGCGTCTCCATCGGAGGCCTGCGCGGCGTAGATATTCCACTCAGACCGGCGATAGCGCGCTTCGCAGATCTGATGCATCAGCTCCAGCGCCGAGTACACCACCGTGCCTCCGCTCTGCGTGTCGTAGAAGAACGTGTCTTCGTCGACCTCCTGTGCTTCGTCGGTGTGGCGTATGAAGACCAGTTCGACCCGCTCGTATTTGCGGGTCAGGAACAGATACAGCAGCGTGAAGAAGCGCTTCGCCAGATCCTTCTTGCGCTCGTCCATGGACGCGGAAACGTCCATCAGACAGAACATGACTGCGCGCGCGGCGGGCCGCGGCACGGTCGTGCGATGCCGGTAGCGCAGATCCACGTCGTCCAGGAAGGGCAGCCGCTCCAGTCGTCCTTGCAGCTCAACCACGCGGCTTTCAAGCGCCGCGATACGGGCTTGCGGCGTGCCGGCTCTGGTCGCCTCCGCCAGCGCTTCGAGCGCCTCTTCCAGTTCGTCTTTCAAGGGACCGCCCAACGCGATGCGTCGCGCCAGAGCGGTCTTCATAGTCCGCGCAACGCTGAGGTTGGCCGGAGTGCCCTCCTTCACATAGCCGGCGCGCACGAGCTTCTTGCCCTCTGCCTCCGCGACCGCGGTGCGCATCAGGTTGGGAAGCTCGAGGTCCTCGAAGAAGATGTTGAGAAACTCCTCGCGCGAAAGGGTGAAGACGAAATCGTCGACGGCATCGCCGGTGCCGGCCTCGCCG
>DASPUW010000172.1:0-7427 GCA_035622675.1 Burkholderiales bacterium
AAGAACTCGAATGCGAACAGGCCGAAGCTGTTTTCGCCCCGCAGCAGCTTGGCTTTCAGCGGATTGTCGCGCATGCTGGTTCGCTACGTCCTTCTCACTGGTGGAAGTAATGGACTCGCCCCAGGACCTGCTGATTCACGACATTCCTGGGGACGCGCCCATGAGCCAGGTCGCGGCACGCGCCGAAGACGCTGGCGGCCACGCCGTTGATGCACTCGTCCGTCAGGCAGACATGGTGTGGCGTGACGATGAGGTTCTCGAGTTCGAGCAACGGATCGTCGTCCGCCGTGGGCTCGTGCTCGAACACGTCGATGGCGGCACCGGCGATCTTTTTCTCGGTCAGCGCTTCATGCAGAGCGCGCTCGTCGACAATCGGGCCGCGCGCCGTGTTTACGAAGAACGCGGTCGGTTTCATCAGTGCGAACTGCCGTGGGCCGATCATGTGCCGCGTCTGCTCGTTGAGCGGACAGTTGACGCACACGAAATCGGATTCGCGCAGCAGCGTTTGCAGGCCTACCAGCTTGACGCCCAGCGGCGCAACCGACTCCGGCGTCACGTAGGGATCGCAGGCCAGATACTTCATCGCGAAAGGCATGGCGAGCCGGAACAGCTCCGAACCGATATTGCCTACGCCGATCGAGCCCAGCACGCGCCCAGACAACCCGGTGCCCACGTGGTTCACTCGCTCGGCCCAGCGCCCTTCGCGCACCAGGCGGTCCTTGAGCGGGACGCGGTGCGCCAGCATCAGGATGAAGGTCAGCGCGGAACTCGCAACCGGGCGCCGCACACCTTCGGGGGTAATCGTGAGCAGCACTCCGTTGTCGGTGAGCGCGGAAACATCGACCGTGTCGTAGCCGACGCCGAAGCGCGCGATCAGCTTGAGCCTTCGATTCGGGTCAGACACCGTCCGGCGGGTCACATTGCCCAGCATGACAGCCAAAGCGTCGTACCTCGCCGCGGTTTCAGCCGACAGTTCCGCCTCGAAGCGTGGCAGGAACTCCCATTCGATGCGAGGATCGTCGAGAACCTTCAGCAACGCCTCATCGAACAGCGGCTTGCCGTCGGGCTTGAGGTTGTCGCGGGTAATCCCGACTCGGAATTTTTCCGCCTTCACCTCTTCACCTCTTCACTTCCCACCCGCTTTCAGCCCTTCGAGTGTCTGCAGACCCTGCCTGAGCGCGCCCTGCAGCAGATGCGCATCGACGCCCATGGCGAACAGCCTGAAGCCCTTGGCCCAGTACTCCCGGCTCCAGGCGTCGTTTGCCGTCATGCAGGCGAGGATCTTGTTGTGCTTTCTGCCGGCGGCCACCAGCTTCTCGATGGCCTGAACGTATTTGGGATGATCGAATTGCGCCGGGATCCCCAGGAAGTTGGTGAGGTCGAAATGGCCCAGCCACAGCACGTCTACGCCGGGGACTGCTGCGATCTGGTCGATGTTTGCGATGCCATCGGCGGTCTCGATCAGACAAATCACGAGCGTGCGATCGTTGGCGACGCGGATCTTCTGCGCCACGTCCCCGCCCTCGTAGTCGTCGTGAGCGAAGCCGAAGGCGGCGCCGCGACGCCCATGCGGCGGATAGCGCGTGCATGAAACAATGAACGCCGCTTCCTCCGCGGAGCCGACCATGGGCGCCATGATGCCCATGCACCCCACGTCGAGCGCGCGCGAGATGTACTGGTATTGGTTGGCCGGTACGCGCGCCATCGGCACCAGGTCGAGGCCGCGGCACAATGCCGCCTGGGTCTTGATCTGATCGTAGTGCGTGCCGGCGTGCTCCATGTCGAGCAGAAGGAACTGCGCGCCCGCCGACTTCACGATCTGCGGCAGGCCGGGCACCAGGAACTCCCACCCGAATGAGCCGAACACGGCCTCGCCAGCGAGCAGCTTGTCCTTGACGGGATTTCCGCGCATGGGCATCTCCGTCGGCCCTACTTGTGCCACTTACCACCCCACGACGGGTGGCCCAGCGCTCCCCCGTTCACGACGTGACGCGGTCTGCGGTCGTTGGCGAGATCGACCGCCGACGTGAAAGCACTTTCGCCCAGCAGGCGCATGCACTCGTCGGTGTGGCACACGGCGTGCGGCGCGACGATCACGTTGTCGAATTTGAGCAGCGGGTTGTCGGCAGGAGTCGGCTCCTGCTCGAACACATCGATCGCGGCCGCCGCGATGCGCTTTGACGCGAGCGCCTCGATCAGCGCCGCCTCGTCCACCACTGGCCCGCGTGCGGTGTTGATGAAGAACACGCTCGGCTTCATGAGGCTGAACTGGCGCGCGCTGATGAGGTGGCGCGTCTCGTCGTTCAGCAGGCAGTTGACGGAGACGACATCCGACTCGCGCAGCAGCGTATCGAGGTCGACCATCTTCACGCCCAGCTCGGCCACCGCCTGCTGCGGCACGTTGGGATCGCAGCCGAGGTGGACCATGTCCCAAGGCTTGGCCAGGCGGAACACTTCCTTACCGATGTTTCCCACTCCGATCACGCCGAGGACTTTGCCGGTCAAGCCATAGCCGAGGTAATCGCCCTTCTCTTTCCAGCGCCCTTCGCGGGTCAGGCGGTCCTTCTCTTCGAGGCGATGCGCCATAGCGAGCGTAAAAGCCATCACGCTGCTCGCCACCGGGCGGCGCACGCCGTCGGGCGTGATGGTGAGAAGAATGCCCTGCTCGGTGCACGCAGCGACGTCCACCGTGTCGTAGCCGACCCCGAAGCGCGCCACGAGCTTGAGCCGGCGCCCGGGACCCGATACCGTCTTGCGGCTCACGCGCGAGCCGAACACGCACAGCGCGTCGTAACGGCTGGCATGCTCGGGGGTGAGCTCCGGTACCGCCTCCGGCAGATATTCCCACTCGACACGGGGGTCCTCCAGGATGCGCAGAGCAGGCCGCCCGTAGATCGGTTCACCGCTCGGGCTCAGCACGTCACGCGTGATGCCGACGCGAAATTTTTCCTGCGCCATGCTTCGTCCTCCTCCTGTGCTTGCGAGCGCCAGCGCGGTCGCGTTGTTGTGGTTGCCAGCCGCGCGCTTTCTACATCGACGCCGTAAAGGCACCGTCGACGGCCAGCACGTGGCCATTGACGTAAGACGCCTGGTCGGATGCGAGAAACACCGCGACTGGACCAATCTCCTCCAGCGTGCCCCAACGCCCCGCCGGCGTGCGCTTGCAGACCCAGTCGTTGAATTCCTTGTTCTGGATCAGCGCGGTGTTCATCTCGGTAGCGAAGTAGCCCGGCGCGATGGCGTTGACCGTGATGTTGTGCTGCGCGAGCTCGACCGCCAGCTCGCGCGTGAGCGCGTGCACCGCTCCCTTGCTGGCGACGTACGCGGAGATGGTCGGACGCGCCAATGTCGCACTGGCGGAGCCGGTCAGGATGATGCGGCCGGCTTTGCGCGGGACCATGGCCTTCGCGGCTTCGCGCGCCAAAGTCCAGACCGCGGTCAGGTTGGTCGCGACGACGCGCTGAAAGTCGGCGGTCTCGAACTCGGTGATCGGTTTTCGGTGCTGGATGCCGGCGTTCGCCACCAGAATATCGAAGCGGCCGTGGCGCTCGAGCGCACCCTGGATGCAATCCGCGCAGGCACGCTCGTTCGTCACGTCGAACGCCGCGGCCTCACCTTGGAGCCCGGCGCGCCTGAGCTCTTCGACACGTTGAGCGAGCGTGGCGGCGTCGCGCCCGTTGATGAGCACCGTGGCGCCGGCCTTTGCGAGCGACTGCGCCATCGCCCAGCCGAGACCGCGCGAAGCACCGGTGACCAGGGCAATTTTGCCGGCAAGGGAAAACACCGCGAACCCCCCGTCCTTGCTATCAGGCGTTTACGGTACGAGCACAGTGGATCCGGTGGTCTTGCGGCCCTGCAGATCGCGGTGCGCCTGAGCGGCATCCTTCAGCGCATAGGTCTGGTTCACCTCGATCTTGACCTTGCCGGACTTGACTACATCGAACAAGTCGGCCGCCATGGCCTCGAGGTCCTCGCGCTTGGCGGTGTAGGTCACGAGGGATGGCCGCGTCACGTACAGCGAGCCTTTCGCCGCCAGCAGATTCAGATCGAACGCGGCCACAGGCCCGGAGCCGTTGCCGAAGATGATCAGCATGCCTCTGGGCTGCAGACAATCGAGCGACCCCATGAAGGTATCTTTGCCGACCGAGTCGTACACCACCGGGAGCTTGTGGCCCTCAGTAATCTGATTCACCCGCTCGACGAAATTTTCCTTGGTATAGATGATCGTGTGCGCGCAGCCGTGGGCCTTAGCCAGCTTGGCTTTCTCTTCTGAGCCGACGGTGCCGATTACCGTCACGCCGAGCGCCTTCAGCCACTGGCACGCGATCAGACCGACGCCGCCGGCAGCCGCGTGGAACAGAACGGTCTGCCCGGCCTGCACCCGGTAGGTGCTGCGGATCAGATACTGCGTGGTGAGACCCTTCAACATCATGGCTGCGGCCGTCTGGTCCGAGATGCCCTCGGGTACCTTCACCAGGCGATCTGCAGGCACCAGCCTGACCTCGGCGTACGCGCCTGGGGGACCGCCGGCATAGGCCACGCGGTCACCGGCCTTCACCCAGGTTACTCCCGAGCCGACCGCCTCGACCACGCCCGCGCCCTCGGTGCCGATGCCGCTCGGCATCGGCAGCTGATACAGGCCCGAGCGATGATAGGTATCGATGAAGTTGAGGCCGATCGCGGTCTGCCGGATGCGGGCCTGACCGGGCCCCGGATCACCTACCGCAACCTCTTCGTATTGCAGGACTTCGGGGCCGCCGTGCTGGTGAATGCGGACAGCTTTGGCCATGATCTCCTCCCATAGAGCGGTGATGCGTGACGTTGAATTGCGTGACCAGGCGAGCGTGCGCCGTGGCCAGTGGGTCAGGCTATTCTACCGGAGCGCTGGAAGAACCGGCGTTACGGCGCTAGCGAGATGATGCGTGGCGCCTCAGTGCCAGCGCCGGACGAAATCCCGTATCTGCGGATAGATGCGCTCGCGGAACTTGCGACCGCTGAAGATGCCGTAGTGCCCAACGCCCTTGGCCAGCAGATGCTTGCGCTTTTCGGACGGGATGTTCCGGCACAGGATATGGGCGGCTTCGGTCTGGCCGTTGCCGGAAATGTCGTCGAGCTCGCCTTCGATCGTGAACAGCGCGCACGACTTGATCGCGGCAGGAGACACCAGCTCGCCGCGCACGCTCATCCTCCCCTTCGGCAGAGCGAACTCCTGGAACACCGTCTTGATCGTGTCCAGGTAGTACTCCGCGGGCATGTCGAGGACCGCGTTGTACTCGTCGTAGAAGTGGCGGTGCGCCGCTGCGCTGTCGCCATCGCCTACGACCAGGTGGTTGAAGAACTTCCGATGCGCGTCGATGTGGCGATCGGCGTTCATCGCAAGGAAGCCCAGATGCTGGAGGAACCCGGGATAGACGCGCCGCATGTAGCCCGGATAGTTGAACGGCACGCGGTCGATGACCTTGCCTTCGAACCAGGCGTGCGAGCGGCCCATGGCGAACTCGTTGACCACGGTCGGGTTGCGCCGCGGGTCGATCGGTCCACCCATCATGACCATCGCCTTCGGCAGTGTCGCCTCCCCGGACTGGGCTAGGAGCGATACCGCGGCCAGCACCGGCACGGTGGGCTGGCAGACGGACACGACGTGCACGCCGCCGGGCCCGCGCCACGGCCCGCCGAGCAGACGGATGAACTGCATGCAGTAATCGACGTAGTCGTCGAGGTGGAACGGGCCGTCGGCAAGCGGCACCATGCGGGCGTCGACCCAGTCGGTGATGTAGACGTCGAAATCCTGCAGCGCTGCCTTGACGGTATCGCGCAGCAGGGTCGCGTGATGACCTGACAGCGGAGCGAAGATGAGCATCTGCGGGCCGCGGTCCTCGACCTCCTTCTTGAAGTGCTGCAGCACGCAGAACGGCTTGCGCATCGCCGGTTCGATGCTCACCGGCACGGGCTGCCCCTTCACGACAGCGTGATCGATATCCCAGGCGGGCTTGTCGTAGGAGCGCGTGAGCCGCGCCAGCATTTCTTGGCTCGCGGCGATGGTGCGGCTGAGAGGATGGTAGGCGAGCGGGCTGTAGGGATTCGTGAACAGACGGTGATTGGCGTCGGCCCAGGCAGCCAGGGGGGCCGTCATCCTCTTGTGCAGCTCGTGCAGCGCGTAGAGCATCCGCCCTCCATGTGAGAATCCTGCTGGGCAGCAGCTTGTTCATTGTTACAGCAGGATTTATGCCGTAGTGCCAACGGCGGGCTGAACGGCGGGGCAACTGTAATCAGACCGTCATAGGTCGTCAAGCGCAGGGGCAAGCGGCGGCTCCTGCATGAGCGCGGCCTGCTCCCGCAACGACAGAATGTGGTCCTGCCAGTAGCGCTGGGTGTTGAACCACGGAAACGTCACTGGGAACGCGGGATCTTCCCAGCGCCGCGCCAGCCAGCCGGCGTAGTGAATCAGACGCAGCGTGCGCAGCGCCTCGATCAGCTCCAGCTCGCGCAGCGCGAAGTGATAGAACTCGCGATAGCCGTTCAGCACTGCGCCCAGCTGCTGCTCCATGGCCGCGCGCTCGCCGGAAAGCAGCATCCACAGGTCCTGCACCGCGGGTCCGCTCCGCGCATCGTCCAGGTCGACGAAATGCGGCCCGTCATCGGCCCATAGCACGTTACCTGCATGGCAGTCGCCATGCAGACGGATGCTCGAGACCTCTCCCGCCCGGTCGAAACACGCGCGGACCTGCTCGAGCAGCTGGCGCACGAGCGTCTCATAGGCGGTCCGCAAATCAGACGGGATGAAGTCGTGCTCGAGAACGAACCCGGCGGGCTCCTCGCCGAACGTGCGCACGTCCAAAGCCGGGCGGTGCTGGAAAGTGCGCAGCGCGCCGATGGCGTGAATGCGGCCGATGAAGCGACCCATCCACTTGAGCGTGTCGCGATCCTCGAGCTCGGGAGCCCGCCCGCGTTGACGTGGGTACAAAGCGAACGGGAAGCCGCTGTGCTCGCGCAGCGTCGTGTCTGGAGCCCCGTCGCGCGGCGGCGCACCCGTTATTTGGTCGTCGCGCATAGGCGCACCTGGGATTTGGTCGTCGCGCAAGGGCGCGACGACTGGCACCTCGGCGCCGGCCAGCTCCAGTGCGAACGCGTGCTCCTCCAGAATTGCCTCGCGGGTCCAGCGGCCGGGGCGGTAGAACTTGGCAACCAGGGGCGGAGCGTCCTCGACGCCGACCTGGTAGACGCGGTTCTCGAAGCTGTTCAGCGCCAGCAATCGTCCATCGCAGCGCACCCCGGCCAGCTCTACGGCGTCCAGGATCAGCTCCGGTGTGAGGGCATCGTAGGGATGGGAGTGCCCGGGTTCGGCGCCACTCATCCTAGCACCTGTGTAAGCGGCACCCC
Organism: Burkholderiales bacterium; assembly: GCA_035622675.1. GTDB lineage: Bacteria > Pseudomonadota > Gammaproteobacteria > Burkholderiales > SHXO01 > SHXO01. Next base: position 7,381 of record DASPUW010000172.1, read on the forward strand.
GCGCTGCGCCGCGTCAGCCGCCGGCAGTGCCGGCCCGACGTGGGCGC
>DASPUW010000173.1:0-22603 GCA_035622675.1 Burkholderiales bacterium
GGATCGCCTTCCGGCTCGGACGCCCACACCGAGACGTTGGTGCTGATCTTGGGGAGCACCATGTCGCCCGAAATCAGCACGCCGAGCTCTTCGCAGTACAGCGCGGCGTGCTCGGGGGCGTGTCCGTAGCCCATCATCACGAGCCAGCTGCGCCCGTCGATTTCCAGCCGGTCCGAGTCCAGCATGCGCCGGAAGCTGGCCGGCGGCTCGCTGATGGCGCGCTGATACGAGTGCTTGCGCGTGCGCACCGCTTCCCGCCGGACCTCGTCCAGGCCATGACGGGCAAACAGCTCCGCCGAAGCCGCGTTGGTATGCCCCGGCAACTGGGCGTACGCGACATGGGCAGTGACATACTCGGACTCGCTCATCCACAATTCGACGCCGAAGCGCGAGGTGAGCCAGCCGGCAAGGCCAAAATGGTCGGGATGGTAGTGCGTCACCACCACGCGGCGCACGGGATGACGGGCAAGGTTGCTGGCGATGACCTGCTCCCACAGGCCGCGCGTGACCTCCGAATTGAGCCCGGTATCGACCAGCGTCCAGCCCGCCCCGTCGCGCAGCGCCCACAGATTGATGTGGTCGAGCGCGAACGGCAGCGGCATGCGCAGCCAGAACACGCCGGGTGCGACCTCGGTCCAGCTGCCGCCGGCTGGCGGCTCACGAAACGGGAAGTCGAGACTGGGATCGCCGGAGATGGCAACGGCGGCAGGGCTGCGCGGGTTCATCGAGCGGTTGAGCGGCTTGCGGCGGGCGTGTGACCAGGCCATTGAGCGTGCGGCCGAGGTTGCGTCATCTTAGCAAATCCCCGCGTCCGCGGAGCACCAATGCACCAGCACGCGAGGGCAACGGACCCCGGCCGTCGGCGCTGGGCGGGCAGCGACTATAATGTCGGTCTACCCTCGAGGAGATACCGGCCATGAAGCTGACCGACGCTCAGAGCATCCGCCCGATTCCGGGACTCGACTTCGGCCTGGGCGAGACCGTCGACATGCTGCGCGAGAGCGTGTACAGCTTTTCGGCGGCGGAGATCGCTCCTCGCGCCGCGGCGATCGACCGCGACAACGCGTTTCCCATGGACCTGTGGCGCAAGTTCGGTCAGCTGGGCCTGCTTGGAATTACTGCGGACGAGCGCTATGGCGGCACCAACATGGGCTACCTCGCTCACATCGTGGCGGTGGAGGAGGTGAGCCGCGCATCGGCGGCTGTGGGACTGTCCTACGGCGCGCACTCCAATCTCGCCGTGAACCAGATCCGTCGTAACGGCACCGAGGCGCAGAAGCTCAAGTATCTGCCGAAGCTGATCTCGGGCGAGTACGTTGGGGCGCTCGCCATGAGCGAGCCCAACTCGGGCTCGGATGTGGTCAGCATGCGTTTGCGTGCCGACCGCAAGGGCGACCGTTTCGTGCTCAATGGCAGCAAGATGTGGATTACGAACGGGCCCGATGCCGATGTCCTGGTGGTCTACGCCAAGACCGATGTCAATGCAGGCCCCCGAGGCATCACCGCCTTCATCATCGAGAAGACGTTCGCAGGCTTCTCCACCGCGCAGAAGCTCGACAAGCTGGGTATGCGCGGGTCCAACACCTGCGAGCTGGTCTTTCGGGATTGCGAGGTGCCCGAGGACAACGTGCTGGGCGAAGTGGGTAAGGGCGTGCACGTGCTGATGAGCGGACTGGACTTCGAGCGCGCCGTCCTCGCCGGCGGGCCGCTCGGCCTGATGCAGGCCTGCATGGATGTGGCGGTACCGTACCTGCATCAACGCCAGCAGTTCGGTCAGTCTATCGGCGAGTTCCAGCTCATGCAGGGCAAGCTCGCCGACATGTATACGACGCTGAACGCGTGCAAGGCCTACGTTTATGCCGTGGGCGCGGCGTGCGACCGCGGCCAGGTGACGCGCAAAGACGCGGCCGGTGCAATCCTCTATGCGGGCGAGAAGGCGACGTGGATGGCCGGCGAGGCGCTGCAGTGCCTGGGTGGCAACGGCTACATCAACGAATACCCGACGGGTCGCCTGTGGCGCGACGCGAAACTGTACGAGATCGGCGCAGGCACCTCGGAGATCCGGCGCTGGCTGATCGGACGCGAGCTGTTCGAGGAAACCCGGTGAGCGCTCGGCCGGCACGAACGATGAGCGCTGCGCGCGCAGGCATGGCAGAGGCGGGAGAATGGGCGCGATGCGTTTGACCACCCCTCTGTCGGAGCGCCTCGCGCTCGAGGTCCCGATCTTCCAGGCGCCCATGGCGAGCGTCACCACGCCAGCGCTGGCGGCGGCCGTCTCGAATGCAGGCGGCCTGGGCGCCCTCGGTTGCGCGAACATGCAGCCCGATGTCATGCGGCGCGACGTGGCAGCGCTGCGAGCTTTCACCCGCGCATCCTTCCAGCTCAACTTCTTCGTGGCGCCGCAACCGGATCCCGTGCCTGCGGCCGCGCAACGTGAAGCCATCGATGCGCTGTCGCGCTACTACCGTGAGCTGGGTCTGCCGCCGCCCGACGCGGCGGTGGCGCCTTACGCCCCGGACCTCGACGCGCAGCTCGATGCCGCGCTCGAGCTGCGGCCCGCGGTTGTCACATGCCATCTGAATGAACTGCCGGCGGCGAGAATCGCCGCTCTGCGCTCTGCTGGCATCGTGGTGGGTGGAAGCGCCACTTGCGTGGCCGAAGCGAAACGCCTGCAGGAGCTGGGTATGGACTTCGTTGTCGCACAGGGCGGAGAAGCCGGCGGTCATCGCGGCACCTGGACGCGGGATCCGCCCACCGCGCTGACCGGGACGCTGGCGCTCGTGAGGCTACTGGTCCAGCGGCTCGATGTGCCGGTCGTCGCCGCGGGCGGCATCATGGACGGCGCTGCAATCGCGGCGGTCCTGGCCCTGGGCGCGCAGGCGGCGCAGCTGGGTACTGCGTTCATACCCTGTCCCGAAAGCGCAGCGACGGAGGTGTATCGTGCCGCGCTGCTCGGCGCAGCCGAAGACGAGACGAGCCTCACCGACAAGTTCAGCGGCAAGCCGGCGCGGGGCCTGCGTAACCGGTACATGCGGGAAACGGCGCAGGGCGATTTCCCGCGGCTGCCATTCCCGGCGCAGAACCAGTTGACCGCCAAGCTGCGCACGGCTTCCGCGCAGGCCGGCTCACCCGAGCTCATGGCTCTGTGGGCTGGGCAAGCGGTCGCGATGTCGCGCTGCCTGCCTGCGGGCGAGCTGGTGCGCGAGCTCGAGCGAGAAGCGCTCGAGACGATCGATCGCCTCGAGCGGCTGCGAGTGACGTCAACGTCCATTCCGCAACGGCTGCACGGGACCTGAAGGAGCGCGCGCATGAACCAAGATCCTGTTGTTGTCGTCGGGGCCGCCCGCACGCCCATGGGCGCGCTGCAGGGCGAACTGAAGGACTTCTCGGCGCCCGAGCTGGGCGCAGTCGCCATCCGCGCGGCAGTGGAGCGCGCCCGGCTGCAGGCGGCCGACGTGCAGGAAGTCTTCATGGGCTGCGTGCTGACCGCAGGACAGGGGCAGGCGCCGGCGCGTCAGGCAAGCCTCGGCGCCGGCCTGCCGCTCGCTGCGGGGTGCACGACGGTGAACAAGATGTGCGGCTCGGGGATGAAGGCGGCGATGCTGGCGCACGACCAGCTGCTGGCAAGCGGCAACGAGATCGTGGTCGCCGGCGGCATGGAGAGCATGACGAACGCACCTTACCTGCTCGCCAGGGCGCGCGCGGGTTATCGCATGGGCCACCAGCAGCTCATCGATCACATGTTCTTGGACGGCCTGGAGGACGCATACGACAAGGGCCGTCTCATGGGCACGTTTGCGGAGGACTGCGCGGCGAAGTACGGGTTCACGCGCGCCGCGCAGGACGCCTTCGCGGTCAAGTCCCTCGAGCGCGCGCAAAAGGCCAACAACGAAGGCTGGTTCGCGTGGGAGATCGTGCCGGTCGCGCTCAAGGCGGGCAAGGGCGACCGCTTCATGGACAAGGACGAGCAGCCGTTCAGGGCCAACTTCGACAAGATCCCGCAGCTGAAGCCGGCCTTCCGCACGGACGGCACGGTGACCGCGGCCAACTCGAGCTCCATCTCTGATGGTGCCGCGGCGCTTGTGCTGGCGCGCCGTTCGACCGCGCAGAAGCGCGGCATCGCGCCGCTGGCGCTGGTCGTGGCGCACGCCACGCACGCGCAGGAGCCGGGCTGGTTCACCACCGCCCCGGTCGGCGCTCTGCGCAAGCTGTTCGATATCACTGGCTGGAAGCCGGGCAGCGTGGATCTGTATGAGATCAACGAGGCGTTCGCGGTGGTGACCCTCGCCGCCATGCTCGAGCTCGAGCTGCCGCACGAGCGGGTCAACGTGCACGGTGGCGCGTGCGCGCTCGGGCACCCAATCGGCGCGTCGGGCGCGCGCATCCTCGTGACTCTGATCGGCGCGCTGCGGCGGCATGGGCTGCAGCGCGGCGTAGCTGCGCTGTGCATCGGCGGTGGTGAGGCCACAGCGATGGCCGTCGAGATTCAGTAGAACAGAGGTCTTATGTCCGATCCGGTCGAGTTCTACTTCGACTTCTCGTCGCCTTACGGCTATCTCGCCGCGACCAAAATCTCGCAGCTGACCGGCACGTACGGCCGCAGCGTCGCGTGGAAGCCGATTTTGCTCGGGGCCGTGTTCAAGGTGACCGGCAGCGGGCCGCTGCCTTCTTTGCCCCTCAAGGGCCCGTACGCCACGCGCGACATGCCACGCACCGCGCGCTTTCTCGGGGTGCCATTCAATCTTCCTGATCCCTTCCCGGTGAGCACCCAGGCGCCGGCGCGTGCGATCTACTGGCTGGAGCAGAAAGCCCCGGACCGCATAGAAGCCTGCGTGCTGGCCCTTTACCGCGCCTATTTCGTGGATGGACGGGACATCTCGAGCCCGGACACCACCGCCGACGTGCTGTCGGCCCTCGGTCTGGATCGCTCCGAGGTGCTGGCTGCGATCGGTGAGGCGGCGATCAAGGAGCGGCTGCGCAGCGCGACGCAAACCGCCATCGAACGGGGTGTGTTCGGCTCGCCTTACATCATCGTGGACGGCGAGCCATTCTGGGGTACCGATCGTCTCGATCAGGTCGAGCGCTGGCTGAAGTCGGGCGGTTTCTGAAGGCGCTCCTTGGGCCACTTGTCTGCTCTGTGCGTGTTCTGCGGCTCCAACCTGGGGCGGGACCCGGCCTACGCCGAGAGCGCGCGGCGCCTGGGCCGTTTGCTGGCTGAGCGCGGCGTAAAGGTCATCTATGGAGGCGGGCGCGTAGGCCTCATGGGTACCCTCGCCGACGCGGCGCTAGAGGCTGGAGGCGCGGTCGTTGGCGTCATCCCGCACGCGCTCAAACGCCGGGAAATGGCGCACGAGCGTCTTACGGATTTGCGCATTGTGCAGACCATGCATGAACGCAAGCAGCTGATGGCCGACTTGAGCGATGGCTTCGTTGCCCTTCCGGGCGGCTTCGGCACCTTCGAGGAATTCTGCGAAGTCCTGACCTGGTCCCAGCTCGGCCTGCACGCCAAGCCCTGCGGCCTGCTCAACGTGAAGCGCTATTACGCGGGTCTCCTCGCGCTGTTCGATCACGCGGTGGCCGAACAGCTGCTGCAGCCGCGCAACCGTGCGATGGTGATTGCGGAATCCGAGCCCGAGGCGCTGCTCGATGCGATGCAGCGCTATCGCGCGCCGCCGGTGGAGCGCTGGCTCACCGCCGAGACGACGTAGAACCCGCACGCGCGCGGAATACTCCGGACGGGCCCTACAGCATGCCGGTCATCACCTCAAAGCTCGATGCGCGCAGCGCGGCCTACCAGGCGAGCGCCGGCATCATGCAGCGCCTGATCGCCGATCTGCGCGACAAGGTGGCGATCATTGCGCAGGGCGGCGGCGAGGCGGCGCGCGAGAAGCATCTTTCCCGCGGTAAGCTGCTGCCGCGCGAGCGCGTCCGCACCCTGCTCGACGTGGGTTCGCCGTTCCTCGAGCTGTCGCAGCTCGCGGCCTGGGACATGTACGACAACCAGGTGCCGTCGGGAGGCATCATCACGGGCATCGGCCGGGTGAGCGACAGGGAATGTGTGATCGTGGCCAACGACGCGACGGTGAAGGGTGGCACGTATTTCCCGATCACGGTCAAGAAGCACCTGCGGGCGCAGGAGATCGCGCAGCAGAATCGCCTGCCGTGCATTTATCTGGTGGATTCTGGCGGCGCCAACCTGCCCAACCAGGACGAGGTCTTCCCCGACCGCGAGCACTTCGGCCGCATTTTCTACAATCAGGCTAACCTGTCTGCGCAGGGCATCCCGCAGATCGCGGTGGTCATGGGCTCCTGCACTGCCGGCGGCGCCTACGTGCCGGCGATGTCCGACGAGGCGGTCATCGTGCGCAACCAGGGCACCATCTTCCTCGGCGGGCCCCCCCTGGTGAAAGCCGCGATCGGCGAGATCGTGACGGCCGAGGAGCTGGGGGGAGCCGACGTCCACGCGCGCGTGTCGGGCGTGGCCGATCACTACGCTCTCAACGATCTGCACGCGTTGCAGACGACGCGGCGCATCGTGGCTCACCTGAATCGCCGCAAGTGTGTGGAGCTCGAGACGCGCGAGCCGCGCGAGCCGGCGCTCGACCCCGCCGAGCTGTATGGCGTGATTCCCGCCGATGCCCGCAAGCCGTTCGACGTGCGCGAAATCGTCGGGCGCGTCGTGGATGGCAGCGAGCTCGACGAGTTCAAGCCGCTGTACGGCAGCACTCTGGTGTGCGGCTTCGCACACCTGCACGGTTATCCCGTCGGCATCGTGGCCAACAACGGCATCCTGTTCTCCGAGTCGGCGCTCAAGGGCGCGCACTTCATCGAGCTGTGCAGCCAGCGCGGCATTCCACTCGTCTTCCTGCAGAATATCACCGGGTTCATGGTCGGGAAGAAATACGAGGCCGGCGGCATCGCCAAGGACGGGGCCAAGATGGTCACCGCGGTCGCTTGCGCGAAGGTGCCGAAGTTCACGCTCATCGTCGGCGGCAGCTTCGGCGCCGGCAACTACGGCATGTGCGGCCGCGCCTACGGACCGCGGTTTCTGTGGATGTGGCCCAACGCCCGCATCTCGGTGATGGGCGGCGAGCAGGCTGCTGCCGTGCTAGCCACGGTCAAGCGCGAAGGGTTGGAGAAATCAGGCAAGGCCTGGAGCAAGGAAGAAGAAGGGGCCTTCAAGGCGCCCATCCTCGAGCAGTATGAAACGCAGGGTCATCCCTATTACGCGAGTGCGCGCCTATGGGACGACGGCGTGATCGACCCGCTGGAAACGCGGCGCGTGCTGGGGCTCGCGCTGTCAGCGAGCCTCAACGCGCCGGTGGAGAAAACTTCCTTCGGCGTGTTCCGGATGTAGCGATGTCGGCCAAACCGCAGCTGGTTGACGTGAGCTTGAGCTCGACCGGGACCGCCACGATCACGCTCAACCGGCCCGAAGTGCACAACGCATTCGACGACCATCTCATTGCGGAGCTGACACACAAACTGCGCGACGCGGACCACAACGCAGCTGTGCGCGCGGTCGTGCTGGCCGCACGCGGCAAGAGCTTTTCCGCTGGCGCCGATCTCAACTGGATGAAACGCGTGGCGCACTATTCGGAGGCCGACAACATCCGAGACGCAGTAGCGCTGGCGAGCCTGATGCGCACCCTGGATGCGATGAGCAAGCCGACCATCGCCCGCGTGCAGGGTGCCGCCTACGGCGGCGGCGTGGGGCTGGTGGCGTGCTGCGACATCGCCTTGGCCGGGATGGCCGCGACGTTCTCGCTGTCCGAGGTGCGCCTCGGCTTGATCCCGGCCGTGATCAGCCCCTACGTCGTCGCCGCCATCGGCAGCCGGAATGCGCGGCGGTATTTCCTGACCGCGGAGCGGTTCGACGCCCGCGAGGCACTACGTATCGGCCTGGTGCATGGCGCGGTGGACGACACTCACTTGGATGCCGCCGTCGAAGGGATTCTTGCGGAACTGCTGAAAGGCGGGCCGAGGGCGATCGCATCCGCCAAAGACCTGATCGCGCATGTGACGGGCCGGCGCATCGATCAGGTCCTGGCCGAAGAGACGGCGGCGCGGATCGCCCGCATCCGTGTGAGTCCGGAGGGGCAGGAAGGCATCGCTGCCTTCCTCGACAAGCGTTCTCCGAACTGGGTCAAATCGAAAGAATGAACCACGGAGACAGAGAAAACCGAACACAATGAAACAGCCGCCAAGGCGCCACGGCGCCAAGAAAGGCATCGGCATGCAACCTGACTTCAACATTCGCTTTCGGGAGAAACTTGACGGCCACGGCCAGTCGCCCACTCTTCCGTTCTGGCTCCGTTGGCGCCGTGGCGTCTTGGCGGCTCATAATTTGTTCGTGCGTAGTTCTCTGCGCTCTCAGCGTCTCTGCGGTTGATTGCTTGGCATGTTCGACAAGATCCTCATAGCCAACCGCGGCGAGATCGCTTGCCGCATCGCGCGTACGGCGAAGCGCCTCGGCATTCGCACGGTTGCGGTGTACTCCGAGGCCGACGCACGAGCGCTGCATGTCGAGCAGTGTGACGAGGCCTACGGAATCGGACCCGCGCCTGCGCGCGCGAGCTATCTGCGTGCCGACCGCATCGTCGAAACCGCGCGGGCCTGCGGCGCGCAGGCTATCCATCCTGGGTACGGCTTCCTGTCCGAGAACGCCGGCTTCGCTCGAGCCTGTGAGGAAGCAGGCATCGTCTTCGTCGGCCCTCCCGCCGACGCCATCCGCGCCATGGGCTCGAAGAGCGCCGCCAAGGACATCATGGCTAAAGCGGGCGTGCCGGTTGTGCCCGGCTATCACGGCGACGCCCAGGAGCTGTCAACGTTGCAGCGCGAAGCCGACAAAGTCGGCTACCCGCTGCTCATCAAGGCTTCAGCCGGGGGCGGCGGCAAGGGAATGCGGGTGGTCGAGTCCGCCGGGCAGCTCAAGGACGCCCTCGCCGGGGCCCAGCGCGAGGCGGCGTCGAGCTTCGGCGACAACCGCGTGCTGCTGGAGAAGTATCTCGCGCAGGCGCGCCACATCGAAGTGCAGGTGTTTGGCGACAGCCAGGGCAACATGCTGCACCTGTTCGAGCGCGACTGCACGGTGCAGCGCCGTCATCAGAAAGTATTGGAGGAGGCGCCAGCGCGCGGACTGAGCGCTGCCCGGCGCCGCCAGATGGGTGCTGCCGCCGTCGCAGCCGCGCGTGCCGCGGGTTACGTAAACGCGGGCACGATCGAGTTCATCGTGGATGAGGCGGGCGAGTTCTACTTTATGGAGATGAACACACGCCTGCAGGTCGAGCATGCGGTGACCGAGCTGATCACCGGCCTCGACCTGGTGGAATGGCAGCTCCGGGTCGCGGCCGGGGAGCCGTTGCCGCTCGTGCAGAAGCAGCTGACGATTGGCGGGCATGCCATCGAAGCACGCATCTACGCGGAGGATCCGCTGCGCGGCTTCGTGCCCGCCGCAGGCCGCATCGTACACCTGCGCCTGCCGCAAACCTCCGCTCACGTGCGCGTGGACACGGGTGTGCGCCAGGGTGACGACATCGGCGTGCACTATGATCCGTTGATCGCCAAGCTCATCTGTTGGGATGAAGACCGCCCGGCGGCGCTGCGGCGCCTGCGCAGCGCGCTGGCCGAATGCGAAGTGGTGGGTGTTGCGACCAATCTCGCCTTGCTGTCGGCTATCAGCGTGCATCCGGCGTTTACCGCCGCCGACGGCGAGCCGGGCTCGGTGGACACCGGCTTCATCGGGCGCTATCGAACGCAGCTGATACCCGAACCCCAACCGGCACCCGATCGGGTATTAGCGCTGGCCGTGCTGTCCGAGCTGATGAGCATCGACGAGGCGGCGCGTGCCGCAGCGCGCGCGTCGGGCGATTCCTTCTCGCCCTGGAACCTGCGCGACGGCTGGCGGCTTAACCAGGATAACCATCACACTTTCGTCTTCCGGGATGGTGCGCGCGAAGTGTCGGTCACTGCGCACTACCGGCGCGATGCGCTGCAGCTCGAGCTGCCCGGAGCAAAACTGCTGGCACACGCCGAGCGCTCGCCGGATGGAGGCCTGGTGGCTGAGCTGGATGGCGAGCGCATGCACGCAAACGTCGTGCGCAGCGGCCGTGAGCTGACGGTTTTCGTCGCGGGTGTCGCGCATCGACTGCAGGTGTGCGAATTCGAGACGATACAGGATGAGGAAGCCGGCGGGCGGCTCACGGCGCCGATGCCGGGGAGCGTGATCGAAGTGCTGGTGAAAGAGGGAGAAGCGGTCGAGCCGGGCCGCGCGCTGATGATCATCGAAGCGATGAAGATGGAGCACACCATCGTTGCGCCGATGGCAGGGCGCGTGGCGCGCGTGCGCTTTGCACCTGGCGAACAGGTCAAGGAAGGCGACCAGCTCATCGCTTTCGAGGCCGAACAGGAGTGATGGCGATGAATCTGCCCAAACGGGTGAAGCTGGTCGACGTGAGCCCACGCGACGGGTTGCAGAACGAGCCAGGCACGGTTTCCACCGCGGCGAAGATCGAGCTGATAGACCGGTTGTCGGATGCGGGCCTGCCGGTGATCGAGGCTACGAGCTTCGTATCGCCCAAGTGGGTGCCGCAGATGGCAGACAACGCTCAGGTCATGGCCGGCATCAAGCGCAAGGCTGGAGTGAGCTACCCCGTGCTGGTGCCCAACATGAAAGGCCTCGAGGCCGCGCTCGCGGCGCAGGTGCAGGAGGTCGCCGTTTTCGGTGCCGCCACCGAGGCTTTCTCCCGGCGCAACACGAATTGCTCGATCGCCGAGTCGCTCGAGCGCTTTGTGCCCGTGTGCAAGACCGCGCTCGCCTCGGGCGTCAAGGTGCGCGGCTATATCTCGGTAGTCCTGGGATGCCCGTTCGAGGGAGAGGTCGACCCCGGCGTCGTGGCCGAGCTTGCCGGGCGGTTGCTCGAGATGGGTTGTTATGAGGTCTCTCTGGGCGACACCATCGGTGTGGGTACACCGGGCAAGAGCAAGCACCTGATCGAGACGGTGGCGCGCCGCGTTCCGGTGGAGCAGCTCGCCGGCCACTACCACGATACCTACGGCCAGGCGCTCGCCAACATCTTCGCCTCGCTCGAGCTGGGCATGGCGTGCTTCGACTGCTCCGTGGCCGGGCTGGGTGGCTGTCCCTACGCCCCCGGCGCCACCGGCAACGTGGCCACCGAGGACGTGCTATACATGCTGGATGGATTGGGAATCGAAACCGGCGTCGATATGAGCAGATTGCTGCAGGCGGCGCAATTCATCTGCGGCGCGCTCGGCAGGCCGAGCGTATCCCGGGCGGGTCGGGCGCTCGCGGCCAAGGCCGCTCGCCGCGCCGCTAAAGAAGGTCAGGCCGCATGAGCCTGCCGCCGGCGGTCGTCCCTTCCCCGTGCCGCAACGTATGCCAGATGGATCCCGAGTCCGGGCTGTGCCGCGGCTGCGGGCGCACGCTGCAGGAGATTGCGGAATGGTTGGAGATGACACCGGAGCAGAAGCTCGCCACGCTCGAGCGCGTCACGCAGCGCACTCGCTCGCATGATTCGATTTGAGTTAACCGCATAAACCACGAAGAGACACGAAGCGATCCGCATCCGGCGGTGCGCTTCTATTTTTCGAAGCGAGAAGATGCCACTGACACAACCCGTATCAAGACAGCCCATGCATCATCGTCGTGTCGAGTGCCGGGGCTACCTGCGCGATGACGGCCGCTGGGACATCGAAGGCCACCTGCTCGACACCAAGCCGTTCGACATTCCCAACGCAGAGCGGGGCGGCGCCATCCGCACCGGCGAGGCCCTGCACGAGATGTGGATCCGGCTCACCGTGGATACGGATCTGGTGGTGCATGCGGTCGAAGCCAAGACCGACTTCGGTCCTTACGCTGTGTGCGGCGATATCACCGGCAGCTTTCAGGCGCTCGTGGGCCTGCGCATCGCCCCCGGCTGGACGCTCAAGACGCGCACGCTGCTGGGCGGCGTCAAGGGATGCACGCATCTCGTCGAGTTGCTCGGTCCGGTTGCGACCACCGCATTCCAGACCATCTACCCCGCGCGCGTGCAGCGCGAGCCGGCCTCTCGTCCGCCGCTCCTCGACTCGTGTCATGCTTACCGCTCCGACGGTCCGCTGGTAAAGGCGAAGTGGCCCCAGTTCTACACCGGCCCAGGGCGCTCGGACAGCTGACCGCGCCTGCAAACGCGGACAATTTCGACTCACACGCATCGCTACGGATCCAGGAAGTGTCTTTCTTCAACCTGTACACGCACAACTTCATCCGCGCTGCGGTGGCGATTCCCGAGGTTCGAGTCGCCGATCCGGCATTCAACGCTGCGCAGACCATTGCGCTCATGCAGCAGGCGGCCGAGCGGCGCGCGTTGCTCGCCGTGTTTCCCGAGCTCGGTCTGTCCGCCTACTCGTGTGAAGATCTGTTCCATCAACAGGCCTTGCTGGATGCCTCCAGGGCCGCGCTGCAGCAGGTGCTCGAAGCTTCGCGCGGCATCCCGCTGGTGGCGGTGGTCGGCGTTCCGCTGCAGGTGGACGGACTGCTGTACAACTGCGCTGCGGTGATCGCGGACGGCAAGCTGCTGGGGCTGGCACCCAAGACGTACCTGCCCAACTATCGCGAGTTCTACGAGCTGCGCCAGTTCACACCGGGCGATTACTGCACGCGCGAGTCGATCGATCTGTGTGGGCAGAGCGGCGTGCCGTTCGGCACCCGCCTCATCTTTCAAGCCTCGGAGCAGCCGCTGCTCACGTTGTTCGTCGAGATCTGCGAGGATCTGTGGACACCCATCCCGCCATCCTCCCAGGCCGCTCTGGCCGGGGCCACGGTCCTGATCAATCTATCCGCGTCGAATATCACCGTAGGAAAGGACGACTACCGGCGCGAGCTGGTCAATAACCAATCCGCCCGCTGCATGGCTGCGTATCTGTACTGCGCGGCGGGCTACGGCGAGTCCACCACCGACCTGGCCTGGGACGGGCACGGGCTGATCTACGAAAACGGCTCGCGGGTGGCCGAGACCGAACGCTTCGAGTACGTGTCCCACCTCGTGACCGGAGACATCGACCTCGACCGCATCGCGCAGGACCGCATGCGCGTGAACAGCTTTGGCCAGTCCGTGGCGCGCCACGCCGATGTCGTAGCGAGCTTCCGCCACCTACCGTTCTCGCTCGCGCTGCCCGCGGCTGGGGCATTGCCTCTGGAACGCAGCTACGAGCGCTTTCCCTATGTGCCGGCCGATCCGGCCACGCGCGATCAACGCTGCCACGAGGTTTACGAGATCCAGGTGCAGGGCCTGGTGAAGCGCCTCAAGGCGATGAGCTCGGACAAAGTCGTGATCGGGATCTCGGGCGGTCTGGATTCGACCCAGGCGTTGATTGTCTGTGCACGCGCGATGGATGTGATGGGCCTGCCCAGACGCAACATCCTCGCTTACACCATGCCCGGGTTCGCCACCAGCGAGCGCACGCTCGATCAATCGCGCCGCCTGATGACCGCGGTTGGAGCAACCGCTTACGAAGTAGACATCCGCCCGAGCTGCCTGCAGATGTTCAAGGATATCGGCCACCCCTTCGCCGAAGGCAAGCCGGTGTACGACGTCACCTTCGAGAACGTGCAGGCCGGCGAGCGCACCAGCCACCTGTTCCGGCTGGCGAACGTGCACAACGCCCCGGTGGTCGGTACGAGCGATCTGTCCGAGCTTGCGCTCGGCTGGTGCACGTATGGCGTCGGCGATCACATGGCGCACTACCACGTCAATGCGAGCGTGCCCAAGACGCTGATCCAGTATCTGATCCGTTACGTGGCCCGCACCAACCAGCTCGGTCCGCAGGTGAGCGCGGTGCTGCAGGACGTGCTCGACACGCCGATCTCGCCAGAGCTGGTGCCGGGGAAGAGCGAGATGGAGCCAGGGCAGAGCACAGAGGCGGTGGTCGGTCCCTATGAGCTGCAGGACTTTCATCTGTACTACACGCTGCGCTTCGGCTTCCTGCCCGCCAAGGTTGCTTTCATGGCCTGGTGCACGTGGCGCGACCGGCGCGTAGGAAACTGGCCGGATATTCCGGTGGACCGGCGCAACCAGTACGCGATCGGCGACATCAAGAAGTGGCTCGCCGTGTTCGTCCGGCGTTTCTTCCAGTTCGCTCAATACAAGCGCAGCGCTATCCCCAACGCGCCGAAAGTTGGTTCCGGCGGCTCCCTCTCGCCGCGCAGCGACTATCGTGCGCCGAGCGACAGCGAAGCGACCGTGTGGCTCGCCGACGTCGCCCGGATTCCCGAACGCGCGCCCTGATCGGCGTCACGGCTGGTGTGAGCCGACGCAGCGCTGCAGCTCACTTCTGCCTCCTGCTGATGACGGTCTGCGTGCCGCCGCTGTGGGGTGCGCCGGACGATGAAGCTGACGACCTCGCATCGGTGGTGAGACGGGCGCAGGCCTATCGCCGCATGGCCGACGCCGGACGCCTCGTGCGCGAGCTCGATTGCGCGCGTTGCCACGGAACGGACCACCGCGGCGGCGTGGGCCCGTCGCTGATCGACTTGGCACGGTCGCGCTCGCGCGCAGACTTCGTGCGCATGTTCCTCGATGGCAATCCGGAACGCGGCATGCCGCCCTACAGGAGCATTTCCGGGGCGGTGCAGAACGCAGAAGGCATCTATGACTATTTCCGCGCCATCGCCGAAGGAAGCACCTCGCCGGCTGCGTTGCCTCGGGCGCAATAGGCGCTGCGATTCGCCGCTCGCGCTCGACGCGCCAGCGCGCCTGGTTTGGTATGCTGACACGCGTCGTTGATACTTCACTGCCGGCATGTCACAACTATTCTCCATCCGCGCTCAGACCGCCGCCGTCGGGGCTGAAGTGGTTGGACTGCAGCTGAGCAAACCGCTGCCCGCAGAGACGCTCGCCGAGCTGCACCGCGCGCTGCTGCGCCATCAAGTGCTGATTTTTCGCGATCAGAATCTCGACGACGAACAGCACCTCGAGTTCGCGCGCCACTGGGGCAAACTACAGGTGCACGTCCTGGATCAGTACCGCCACAGCGGCAGACCCGAGATCTTCTGGATTACGAACCTGGACGCAAGCGGCCGTCCCCAGGGCGAGCACCCGGATCCGGGCGCCCGGGTGTGGCATTCCGACGGCTCCTGGGCGAAGGAGCGCGGCCTCGTGACCTCGCTGCACGCGCTGAGAGTTCCGGCAACGGGAGGGGATACCCTGTATGCCGACATGTACGCGGCGTACGAAGGCCTGTCCACCGCGGACAAGCGCTACCTGGATCCTCTGGTGGCGGTCCACGACCTCGACTATTCACGGCGCCGGACCGATGCCCGCAGACAGATGAGCGAAGAACAGAAGCGCAACGCGCCGCCGGTCGAATGGCCGATCGTGCGCATGCATCCGGAAACCGGGCGCAGGTGCATCTACCTGGGTGAGCATGCCTCCCATGTCCGCGGACTGCCGCTGGAGGAAGGCCGCGCGCTGATCGAGCGGATCGTCGCCCAGGCCACCCGGCCGCAATACGTCTACCGCCACCGCTGGCGTGCGCGCGACCTCGTGATTTGGGACAACCGTGCGCTGCTGCACAGCGCGACCGACTTCGACTGGATCAACGACGTGCGCATTTTGCGCCGCGCGACCACGGTTGGAGAGCGCATTCCCGAGGCGGCAGCGTCTTGATTCGTTCAGCCGCGTCCGCCGGGTACGCTCAAGTCACCGGGAGCATGACTACGCTCTTGTAGGGCGTGCGTTCGCGCAACGCTTCGAACCAGCGCTGCAGGTTGGCGAGCGCCGGCCGCTCGATCGGAAGGGCCATCCAGCGCCAGATCGCGCAGCCCATGGGGATGTCGCCCATAGTGAGCTCATCGCCGGCGACGAACGCGCGGTTCTTCAGGTGCGCGTCCAGATAGCCCAGTACTTCGGCGGTCTTCAGACGCGATTCTTCAATCGCCTGTTCGTCGCGCTGGTCGACCGGAGTGCGCACCAGATTCCAGAACAGGGGACGGAACGTGGGCCAGAACATGCCGATCTGCCAGTCCATCCACTTGTCGGCCTCGGCCCGCACCTTGAGGTCTTCGGGCCACAGCTTGCCGGCGCTGTGCTTGGCGGTGAGATAGCGCACGATCGCATTCGACTCCCACAGCACGAATGGGCCGTCCTCTACGGTGGGAACCAGGCCGTTCGGGTTCAACGCACGGTATTGCGGGGTGTTGACGACTCCGAAGCTGCCGCCGGCATCGAGGCGCTGGTACTGCTGGCCCAGTTCCTCGCAGCACCAGAGCACCTTCTGCACATTGACGGAGTTGTTCCGTCCCCAGATCTTGAGCATTGCCTCCTCCTCTCTAGAACCTAGGTTCTCGTCCTGGCGAGCATCAGCTCACCGGTATGCCGGCCCTCATTCTGGCTATTGTGGTGTCGATCAGCCGGCGTGCGATGCTGATCTTGTTCGGCAGCAGCGGGAGATTGTCCAGGCCGAACCAGCCGGCGGCCTCGATCTCAGTCGGATCGGGCGTGATCTCGCCCGCCACCCAGTCGCAGTTGAATGCGATCATGAGCGAGTGCGGGAAGGGCCACGACTGACTCGAGAAGTAGCGCAGGTTGGCAACCTCCACACCGACTTCCTCTTTCACTTCCCGAACCAGGCACTGCTCCAGGCTCTCGCCGGGCTCGACGAAGCCGGCCAGCGCGCTGTGCATGCCTGGCACAAAGTGAGGTGAGCGCGCCAGAAGGAGCTGGTCGCCGCGCTGCACGAGTGCCATCACCGCGGGCGCGATGCGCGGGTAGTGGGTCTGACCGCAGCTGGGGCACTCGCGCGCGCGCTCGCCCGGCTTGACGACCGTCGGCGTCCCGCAGCGCCCGCAGTACAGATGCGAACGGTCCCAGTCCATGATCTGAAACGCGCGCCCGGCGAGACCGAACGTGACGTCGTCGAGCGAGCCGAACAGCGCGCGCAGCCCGGACCACGTGAGGCCGTGCGGAGCGGGAGCGTCGGCTCCGCACTCCCCACCGAAGCAGTGGCGTCGCCCGAGGGTGCCCAGGTATTGCGTGCGCAGGACCTCCAGTCCGAGCTCGTCGGGATGAGCGACAAGGGGAATCGCCGCGCCGCTTTGGTCGCGACGCACCAGGATCTGGTTCCCCTGGAACAGGAACCAGTGCGCAGGCTCGCTCAGCGCGCCGGGTGGAGTGACCGAGGCTATGAACAGTTCAGGCATGTGACGGCCCGGGCTTACTTCCTGGGCATATATAGATCGGTGATGCTGCCCTCGGCGATCTCGGCCGAAAAGAAGACAGTCTCCGACAGGGTCGGATGCGGATGGATGGTCAACCCGATGTCGTCGGCATCGGCGCCCATCTCCAGCGCCAGCACGGTCTCGGCAATCAGCTCGCCGGCGTTGGGTCCGACGATGCCCGCTCCCAGAAGCCGGCGCGAGCTCTTGTCGAAGATCAGCTTGGTCAGTCCTTCTTCCCGTGCTGTGGCGCGTGCGCGGCCGCTGGCAGCCCAGGGGAACGTCGCTTTCTCGATCTCGATGCCTTGCGCCTTGGCCATGGTCTCCGTGAGCCCCATCCAGGCGACTTCGGGATCGGTATATGCCACCGAGGGGATCGTACGTGCGTCGAACGCGGTGCGGTGGCCGGCGATGACCTCGGCGGCGAGCTTGCCCTCGTAGGTGGCCTTGTGCGCCAGCATGGGCTCGCCCACGATGTCGCCGATGGCGAAGATGTGCGGCACGTTGGTGCGCATCTGCCGATCCACCGGAATATAGCCGCGCTCGTTCACCAGCACGCCTGCTGCGTCTGCGGCGATCGCCTTGCCATTGGGACGCCGCCCGACTGCGAGCAGAACGCGGTCGTAGACCTGCGGCTGTGGCGCGGCTTCGCCTTCGAACGTGGCCTTGAGCCCTTGCGGAGTCGCCTCGAGCCGGGTCACTTTGGTCTTGAGCCAGATCGCTTCATAATGTTTCTCGATGCGCTTGTGCAGCGGCCGGATGATGTCGCGATCCGCGCCCGGAATCAGGCCGTCGAGCAGCTCGACGACACTGATGGAGGAGCCGAGCGCGTCGTACACCGTAGCCATTTCCAGGCCGATGATGCCGCCGCCGATGATGAGCAGCCGCTTGGGGATATTCTCCAGCTCGAGCGCGCTGGTCGAGTCGAGCAGACGCGGGTCGTCGTAGGGGAACCCGGGAAGGCGGGCCGATTGCGAGCCCGCCGCGATGATGGCGTGATCGAAAGAAACCGTCTTCTTTCCGTCGCTGGTCTGCACCTCGAGCGTGTGCGCAGAGGCAAACTTCGCAGACCCCGTGATGACCTGAACCTTGCGCTGCTTGGCGAGACCCGCCAGGCCCTTTGTGCCCTTCCCCACCACGCCGTCCTTCCAGGCGCGCAGGGCAGTCAGGTCGATCTTGGGCGCTTCGAACTTGAGGCCGAAGTGAGACATCTCCTGCGCCTCGGTCAACACGCGCGCAGCGTGCAGCAGCGCCTTGGACGGGATGCAACCCACGTTCAGGCACACGCCGCCGAGATCCGTGTAGCGCTCGATCAGGACGACTTTCTTGCCGAGATCCGCGGCGCGGAAGGCGGCGGTATAGCCGCCCGGACCGGAGCCGAGCACGATGACGTCGGCATCGTAGCCGCCGCTTGGACGCGGCCCGGCGGAGACCGGGGCCGGCGCTGCCGGTGGTGTGGACGGCGCAATCGCAGGAGCGGGTGCTTCTGCCTTGGGCGCCGGCGCACGAGCGCCGTCGGACTCCAGTAGCAGGATCACGGAACCCTGCGAGACCTTGTCACCCAGCTTGACCCGCAGCTCCTTGACCACACCAGCTTCGGGCGCTGGCACTTCCATGGTCGCCTTGTCGGACTCGAGCGTCACGAGCGAGTCCTCTTGCTTGATGCTGTCGCCCGGCTTGACCAGGACTTCGATCACCGGCACGTCCTTGAAGTCCCCGATGTCGGGGACCTTGACTTCGATCACGCTGCTCATTGCGATCCCGCTCCTGCGGTGCCTGTCGAAGGGGGTGCTCTGTGCGGCAGCCGGCCCAGTGCCGCACGGTCAGCGCTACTCGCGAATGTGGCCGTCTCCGAGCACGATGTATTTCTGCGAGGTGAGGCCCTCGAGGCCCACCGGCCCACGCGCATGCAGCTTGTCCGTGGAAATGCCGATCTCCGCGCCCAGCCCGTACTCATAACCGTCGGCGAGCCGGGTCGATGCGTTCACCATGACCGAGCTGGAGTCGACCTCGCGCAGGAAGCGGCGAGCTGCACCGTAATCCTCGGTCACAATCGCATCGGTGTGCTGCGAGCCGTAGACGCGGATGTGCTCGATAGCCTGATCGAGGTCGTCGACGACGCGTACCGCCAGGATCGCCGCCAGGTACTCCGTATACCAATCCTCCTCGGAGGCCTCGCGCATCTGCGGGACGATGACGCGGGCGCGCGGGTCGCCGCGCAGCTCGACGCCCTTGTCGAAGTAAATCCGGCACAGCGCGGGCAACACTCGCACGGCGATGTCCCGGTGCACCAGCAGGGTTTCCATCGTGTTGCAGGTGCCGAGGCGCTGCGTCTTGGCGTTGTCTGCGATGCGGATGGCTTTGTCCGGATCGGCGAGCCGGTCGATATAAACGTGGCACACGCCGTCGAGATGCTTCAAGACTGGAATGCGGGATTCCGCCGACACGCGCTCGATCAGCCCCTTGCCGCCGCGCGGCACGATGATGTCGACGTATTCCTTCATGCTGAGGAGCTCGCCAACCGCCGCGCGGTCGGTCGTCTCGACGACCTGCACGGCAGCAGACGGAAGGTCCGCGGCGCGCAGGCCCTCGTGCACGCACGCTGCTATCGCCTGGTTGGATTCGAGCGCCTCTGAGCCGCCGCGCAGGATCGCGGCGTTGCCCGCCTTGAGACACAGCCCCGCTGCGTCGGCGGTGACGCTCGGCCGGGCTTCGTAGATGATGCCCACCACGCCGAGCGGAACGCGCATACGCCCGACCTGGAATCCCGCCGGCCGATACTTAAGCTCGCTCACTTCGCCGACCGGATCGGGAAGGAGCGCGATCTGCCTCAACCCCTCTGCTATGGACGCCACACCCTTGCGGCTCAGCGTAAGCCGATCGAGCAGAGCCGGCGCGAGCCCTTTCGTGCGAGCCGCATCCAGATCACGTGCGTTGGCGTTGAGCAGCCGCTCTGCCTCGCGCTCGATGGCGGTTGCCATGCCCGTCAGCGCGTGGTTCTTGGCGGCCGTGTCGGCGCGTGCCATGGCCTGAGAGGCCTTCCTGGCTTCACGGCCGACACCGTGCATGTACGATTGGATGTCCATCGGCTGTTCGACGATCAAACAGAAATTCTACCGCGATTCCGTCGCGGGCCGCCGTCCGGGTCGCTTCCGGGCGACGCCGCCCGGAGCGCAAGACGCAGGCCGAGCTGCAAAAGCTCCACCCACGGCTCGCCGGGGTCGAGTCCTTTGACCATGCGGTCGACGCGTGCAGCGTGCAGCAGCGCGTCCTCCAGCTCGCGCGAGCCGAAGCGCCGGACCGATGCCGGCAGCAACTCCGCGCGGGCGCCCCACACCCGTGCCTCGCGCATGAGCTGCGGCAGAGGTTTGCCGGCGTTCAGCCCGCGAGCGACATGCAGCAACGCGCGCGCTTCCTCGGCCAGAGCCCACAGGACCAACGCCGGGGCAGCGCCCTCTCCCCGCAGGCCGTCGAGCATGCGGACGAAGCGCGCTGCGTCGCCGGCTAGCAGCGCCTCGCCCAGCTTGAACACGTCGTAGCGCGCAACGTCGAGCACGGCCGATCTCACCTGCGTGGCATCCAGGCGGCCCGGCGGGAAGAGCAGCGCAAGCTTCTGCACCTCCTGGTGCGCTGCGAGCAGGTTGCCTTCCACGCGGCTCGCCAGGAATGCGAGCGTCTCATCGTCGATCTGTTGGTCCTGCCGGGCGAGGCGCCCGGCGATCCACGCGGGCAGGCGCGCGAGCGTCACCGCGTTGGCTGCGACCACGACGCCGGCCGTGTCGAGCGCCTCGAACCAGCCGCTCGCGAGCTGCGTGCGGTCCAGCTTGGGCAGCGAGATGAGCGTTACCGTGTCTGGCGGCAGGCGGGCCGCGTAGCGGCGCAGCGCGTCGGAGCCGTCATTGCCCGGCTTGCCGCCAGGGATGCGCAGCTCCAGCAGGCGTTTGGTCGCGAACAGCGACAGACTATCGGCAGACGCGAACAGCTGTGACCAGTCGAAGCCCGATTCGGCGCTCAGCACTTCGCGCTCGCTGTAGCCGCGTTCGTGGCAGTGCCGGCGGATCAGGTCGCCGGCCTCGAGGGCAAGCAGAGCTTCTTCCCCATGCACCGTGTACAGCGGCCGCGTGCCGCGCGTCAGGTGCTGCGCCAGCTGTTCCGAGTCGATTCGCACCGGCTGGTCAGGCGTTCATGCGCTCCAGCAGCGCGCGCACCTTGTCCGGGTCTTCCGTCCTGAGCATGCGTCCGGCGAGCTGCGTGACCTGCGCGAGGTCGGATTTGAGAACCTGCTGCTTGACCGTGAGGAGGTGAGCCGGGTGCATCGAGAATTGCCGCAGGCCGAAGCCCAGCAGGACGCGCGTCAGCCGCTCGTCGCCGGCCATCTCACCGCACACCGTGACCGGGATGCCGGCCTTGTTGCCGCCGCGGATGACATGCGCCACCAGATGCAGCACAGCCGGGTGCAGAGGATCATACAAATGCGCCACCGCATCGTCGGTGCGGTCGATCGCCAGGGTGTACTGGATCAGATCGTTGGTGCCGATCGACAGGAAATCCAGCCGACGCGTGAAGGTGTTGAGCGACAGCGCGGCGGCCGGGATCTCGATCATGCCCCCCACCGGGATATCCCGGTCGTAGGCGATGCCGTCAGCATCCAGGCTGTTCTTCGCCTCCTGCAGCAGGTGGAGCGTCTGCTTCAGCTCATGCACAGTGGACAGCATGGGGATGAGCAGACGCATCTTGCCGTAGTGCGAGGCGCGCAGAATGGCGCGCAGCTGGCGGTGGAACATCTGCGGCTCGGCCAAACACAGACGTATCGCGCGCAGCCCCAGCGCGGGATTGGGCGCGACGCGCTCGGCATCGTTCAGGTTCTTGTCCCCGCCCAGATCGAGCGTACGCACCGTCACCGGCAGCCCGTTCATCTCGACCGCGACTCTCCGGTAAGCCTCGAACTGCTCATCCTCCGAGGGCAGCTCGTCGCGATTGAGGAACAGGAACTCGCTGCGGAACAGGCCGATGCCAGCGGCAGCGTTCTCCTTGGCCTCAGGGACGTCGTCGGGCAGCTCAATGTTCGCGTGCAGCTCGACGCGCGTTCCATCCAGCGTGGCGGCGCGGGTGGTCTTGAGCCGCTTCAACTTCTGCCGCTCGAGCTGCCATTGCTCCTGGCGCAGCCTGTACTCGGCCAGCACGTGCTTGTCGGGGTTGACGATCACCACCCCGTTGCTGCCGTCCACGATCAGCAGCTCGCTCTCGCGGATGAGCGCGCGCGCGTGATGCAGAGCGACGATCGAGGGGATGTTCAGGCTCCGGGCCAGGATCGCAGTGTGCGACGTCGCACCGCCTAGGTCGGTAACGAAGCTGCTGTAGCGGTGCTGTTTGAACAGGATCACGTCGGCC
>DASPUW010000174.1:0-6643 GCA_035622675.1 Burkholderiales bacterium
ATGCTCCTGGTCTCCTCTGCGGAAGTGTGGCGATGGGAGAGCGCTCCCTCAGCGTCCCTCGCGGCGGATGTAATAGAGCTTGGCCTGGGGTTCGGTGTACAGCAACGTCTCACCCGTCAGCCGGCACCATGCCGGCAGATCGGCCGCCGCCCCCGGATCGAGTGCGCGCACGCGGATCACTTCGCCCGCGCGCATGACTTTGAGCCGAGAGCGCAGGCCCAGCACGAGCTCGCCGCAACCCAGGTCGGCTGCGTCCCAATCTGCGTCGAACGGCGGTGCGGCGTCATCTGGCATCGTGACCACCCGGGCCAACGATGAGGGAGCGCGCAGGATATCAGAACGCGCGCTTTGCGACATCGCTGCAATCTATTTCCTGCCACCAGCGTCGGCCTGCTTCTCTGCGATGTCGACCCAGCCACCGCCCATCGCCTTGTACAGATTGACGGACGCGTTGTGCACGGCGAAGCGCGTCTGCGCCAGATTCAGCTCCTGGGGGAACAGGCCCTGCTGCGCCTGCAGCACCGTGGAGTAAGGCGTGACGCCTCCCTTGTACTGGATCGTCGACAGGCGTTCGTATTCGCTGAGCGCTCTGACCAGGCGCTCTTGCGCCCCCTGCTGCTGCAGCAGCTTCTGGCGCGCCACCAGCGCGTTGTCGACGTCGGCGAAGGCGTTCTGGATGGTGAGCTCATAGTTGAACAGCTGCGCTTTTTGCGCAGCGGTCGCCTGGTCAACCTGGCCCTTGATCGCGCCTCCGGTGAAGATGGGGCCGGTCACCTGTCCGGCAAAGCTCCACACCTGCGCCGGCCCGGAGAACAGCTTGCTGAGATCAGTGCTCTGGGTCCCAAGCGCGCCGGTGAGCGAGATGGTGGGAAAGTACAGCGCCTTGGCCGCTCCGATCTGCGCGTTGGCCGAGATCAGACTCTGTTCGGCCTGTGCGATGTCCGGCCTGCGCTCCAGCAGCTGCGACGGCATGCCAGCCGGCACCGCCGGCGAGGTGAGCGCGTCGATCGCCTTGCCGCGCGGGATGGCGCCGGGGTTGCGGCCCAGCAGCACCGACAACGCGTCCTCGGTCTGCGCGATCTGCACCTCGATCTGCGGGATCTGGGCAGCGGCGGTCTCGTAGCTCGACCGGGCCTGCTCCACGTTCATTCTCGGTATTTGACCGTACTTGTACTGCAGCTCGAACAGCTGCACCGTCTTCGCGTACGAGACCAGCGTGCGGTTGGAGATCTCGAGCTGCGCGTCCAGGCCCCGCAACTGGAGATAGGTGCTGGCAACCTGAGCGACGAGCGACAGCACCACCCCTCGCTTCGCCTGCTCTGTTGCGAGCAGATTCGCACGCGCCGCCTCGCTCTGGCGGCGGATCCGGCCCCAAAGGTCGATCTCCCAGCTCGCGCCGCCCAACACCTCGTAGGTGGTCGCGGGATTCTTGATCACCGCGCCGCTCAGCGGAATGCCGGCGATCTCGGAGGCGCGCTGCCGTGTGGCGCTGGCGCTGTAGTTCAGCTGCGGGAACAGTTGCGAGCGCGTCTGCGTCAGGACGCCCGCGGACTGTTCGACGTTGGCCGCGGCGATCTTGACGTTCTTGTTGTTCGCGAGCGCTTCGGCGATCAGCTGGTCGAGCACCGGGTCGCCGAACTGCTTCCACCATTCCGTGTCCACGGTCTGCTGGACATCCGCTTCCGCAAAGCGGTACGCCTGCGGCGTGTCGACTTTCGGCTGGACGTAGTCCGGACCGACCATGCAGCCGGCGACTACCCCGCACAGCATCGCCGTCATTCCGGTCAAGCGCAGCATGCGCCGGAACCCAGAGGTTCCTGCATCCCGGCTTTCGCCGGGATGACGACCGCGACCGGCAAAACCCGTAGGTGCCGTCATGACCGTTCGTCCCGTCTCGCGTGCGGTGCCGCTGCCGCGGCGCTTCCGCCGCGACCCGCCTGCGGTCCGCCGCCTGGCGCGTGCCCCGATCTGCGCTCAGCAAGCCGATCGAAGAGGTAGAACAGCAGCGGCACGTAGAGCATGGCGAGCGTCGTCTCCCCGATCATCCCGCCGATGATGCCGGTGCCGATCGAGTGGCGAGCGTTCGCGCCTGCCCCCAGTGCGATGGCCAGCGGCAGCACGCCGAAGGCAAACGCCAGAGACGTCATGATGATCGGCCTGAGCCTTTGCTCTCCGGCCTCGATCGTGGCATCCATGATCGACTTGCCCTGCTGGCGCAGCTCCACCGCCGCGGTCACACGCAGGACCGCGTTCTTGGCACCGAGGCCGATCAACACCAGCAGGCCGATCTGGAAGTAGACGTCGTTCTGGAGGCCTCGCAGCCAGTTCGCAGTCAGCGCGCCCAGCACGCCGAACGGGACCGCTGTCATCACCGCGCCGGGCAGCGTCCACGATTCGTACTGCGCCGAGAGAACCAGGAACACGATGATCAGGCCAAAGACGAATGCGATCGCCGAGGTGGATCCCGACTTCTTCTCTTCGTAGGCGAGGCCCGACCAGGCATAGCCGAACCCGGCGGGCAGCACCTCGCGGGCCACCGATTCCATCGCTGCAATCGCCTGACCGGAGCTATAGCCCAGGCCGGCGTTGCCGTTGATCTTGGCGGCCGGGAAGCCGTTGAAATGCGGCAACAGGTCGGGGCCGGTCACCCACTCCGTCGTGACCAGCGCCGACAGCGGCACCATCGAGCCCTGGCTCGAGCGCGTGTATAGCCGCGTCAGATCTTCGGGACGCTCGCGGAACTTGGGATCGGACTGCAGGACGACGAACCAGGAGCGCGCGAACTGATAGAACTGGCTCACGTTCACCGAACCGAACTGCGCCTGGATGGCGGTGTAGACATCCTGCACGTTCACCCCCAGCAGCTCCGCCTTCTCGCGGTCCACCGTAACGCGCAGCTGCTGCGTCGAAGCGCGGAACGTCGTGCGCAATCCGGCGAGCTCGGGCCGCTCCCGCGCCTTGACCATGATCTGCTGCGTCACCTGATCCAGGCGCGCCGGATCCCCCGCGGTAGTGTCCTGAACCCAGAACTCGAACCCGCCCGTAGTTCCAATGCCGGGGATCGGCGGCGGCGGGAACGGCGCCACGATGCCGTCCTTGATCTCGCGCGACTGCGCATAAACGCTCAGCAACAGCGTGCGCGGATTCTGCTGCTTGGCCGTCGCGATCGACGCGTAGCGCTCCTTGAAGTCCTTCAGGGTGACGAACAGCGTTGCCGCATTGGTCTTGTAGCCGCCATCGATCAAGCTGTAGCCGATCACGTTCGCGCGGTTCTGCACGCCTGGTGCCG
Organism: Burkholderiales bacterium; assembly: GCA_035622675.1. Classification (GTDB taxonomy): domain Bacteria; phylum Pseudomonadota; class Gammaproteobacteria; order Burkholderiales; family SHXO01; genus SHXO01. The sequence continues at coordinate 3,290 of DASPUW010000174.1, forward strand.
CAGCGAACAGCTCGTCGACTTGCGTTGCGACCGCCGCAGTGCGATCCAAGCTCGCTGCGTCGGGCATGATGATGGCTGCGAACACGTAGCCCTGGTCCTCCTGCGGCACGAAGCTGGTCGGGATCACCTTGAACAGGTAGACAATCGCGCCGAGCATCAGCGCCAGCAGGATGAAGGCAATCACCATGCGCTTGATGACGAACACGACGGCGTGACCGAACCCCTGCGTCACGCGATCCACCTGCCGGTTGAACCAGCCAAAGAAGCCACGCGTCCTGGGTGGCGCGTGTTTGAGCAGCAGCGCGCACATGGCCGGGGTCAGCGTCAATGCGACAAATCCCGACACCGATACGGAGATGACGATCGTCACCGCGAACTGCTTGTAGAGCTGACCCGTGGTGCCGGGTAGAAACGCGGCGGGAATGAAAACCGACGCCATGACCAGCACGACGGCGACCAGCGAGCCGCCGATCTCGTTCATGGCCTTGATCGTCGCCGCTTTCGGTGCCAGGTGCTGCTGCGCCATGATGCGCTCGACGTTCTCGACCACCACGATGGCGTCGTCGACCACCATACCGATCGCCAGCACCAGGCCAAACAGCGTAAGGAGGTTGATCGTAAAGCCCAGCGCAAGCATGCCGGTGAATGTGCTGATGAGCGCGACCGCGATCGCGGTCGCACAGATGATCGTGGTGCGGAAGCTCTGCAGGAACACGTACACCACCAACACTACCAGCACGACGGCCTCGATCAGCGTGTGGATCACTTCCTCGATCGAGATGCGCACAAAGTCATTGGTGTCGAGCGAGATGGCGTAGTCCATCCCGGCCGGGAACCGCGTTTTCATATCTTGCATGGTCTTGCGCACCGCCGCCGACACGTCCAGCCCGTTCGCGCCGGATTGCAGATAGACCGCAAGAAAAGTCGCCGGCGTCCCATTGAACCGACTGTCGATGATGTACTGGCGCAGGCCCACCTCGGTGCGTGCGACGTCCCGCAAGCGCACGATCGCGCCGCCGCCAGGATTGGCACGCAGGATGATCTTGTCGTACTCCCAGGGCTGTGCGAAAGGTTTCTGCGTGACCACCGGGAAGGTCTGCTGCACCGGGCCCGACGTGGGTTGCTGCCCGATCTGACCTGCGCTCACCAGCGCGTTCTGCTGGCTCACGGCGTTCTGGATGTCGCTCGTCGTGATGCCAAGCGATGTCATCCGATCCGGGTTCATCCAGATGCGCATCGCCTGATCCGCCGCGCCCAGCACCGCGGCCTGCCCCGCACCCGGCACGCGGCGCAAGGCGTCCAGCACATAGACATTCGCGTAGTTCGCGATGTAGTCGGCGCTGTAGCGGTTATCCCGGGCGTAGACCGCGATCAGCATCATGATCGACGACGATTTCTTCTGCACCGACACGCCGAGCTGCTGCACCGCCTGAGGCAGCGTCGGCAGCGCCAGATTTACCCGGTTCTGGACCTGCACCTGGGCAACGTCCGGATCGGTGTTCAGCGTGAAGTACACAGTCATCGACAGCTGCCCGTTCGAGGAGCTGGTCGAGGTCATGTACATCATGTTGTCGACGCCGTTGATCTGGGCCTCGATAGGAGACGCGACCGAGTCGGCGAGCGTCTGCGAATCCGCCCCCGGGAAAGTCGCACTCACGGAAACCTGGACCGGCGTGATCGTGGGGTATTGCTCCACGGGGAGGTTGACCATGCACACCAGCCCCGCCAGGCACAGGATGATGGAGATGACGGCCGCGAAGATCGGCCGCTCGATGAAGAAGTGCGAGAACACGCGCGCGAGCTTGTAGCGTCTACTTGGGCGTGCCGCCCACCGCTTCGGGCTGACCGGCAGCAACCGCCTGCGTCACCTGCACGGCGGCGCCGGGCGAAAGAGCCACGGCCCCTTCGACGACAACTCGCTCGCCGGCCGTCAGGCCTTCGTTGATGAACCAGTCGTCGCCATACCACTGCCCCACCGTTATCGGGCGCGGCTCCACTTTGCTGTCCTGGTTCACCACCCAGACGAAGTGGCCTTTTGCGCCCTGCTGCACCGCGCGTTGCGGGACGAGTACGGCGTTCGGGCGCGTGATGCCGATCACGCGCGCGCGCACGAACTGATTCGGGCGCAGCACGCTCTGCGGATTGTCCACCGCGGCGCGGACCAGAAAAGTGCCCGTCTTCGTGTCGTAGTCCGGCTGCTGGAACGTAATGTGGCCCTTGGACGGGAACACGGAGCCGTCGACCAGGATGATCTCGACTTCGTAGTTGCCATCCGCCGGCGCCTTGACGACGCCTCTCTTCAGCCCATCTTGAAAATTCTGGAACTGGTTCTCGGAGATGCTGAAGTTCACCCACATGGGGGAGAGTACCGATACGGTCGTGAGCAGGCTGTTGGACGTGCTGATGTAAGTGCCGTCAGCCTGCTGCGCGAAGCTCGCCGCTCCATCGACCGGCGAGGTGATCGTGCAGTACGACAGGTTGAGCTGCGCCTGGATCACCTGCTGCTTGGCCTGCTCGACCGCCGCCGCGGACTGCTGGTACTGGCCGGTGGCATCGTCGAGATCCTTCTGCGCCAAAGCGTCCTGATCGACAAGCGGCTTGGTGCGCTTCAAGTTCGCCAGCGCGTTGTCCATTGCCGCCCTTTGCTGCTGCATTGCGGCTTTGGCCTGGTCGAGCTGAGCTTCGAACGGCTTCTTGTCCATCAGGAACAGCACCTGACCGGCCTTCACCAGCGCACCTTCCGTGTAAACGCGCCGGTCGAGGAACCCGCTCACACGCGCCTGGATGTTCACCGCACGCGGGCTTTGCGTCTGCGCGACGAATTCGAACGACACCGGCACTTCGCGTGGTGCGACCGTCATCACGGTGACATTGGCCGGACCTCGCGGCGGCGGGCCTTGAGGCGCCTTGCCGCAGGCGCCGAGGAGTGCCAACAGCAGTGCCGCGTGGCCCATCACATTGGACAGCGACGGCGCGCGGTAAGCGCTCACGAGATGCATCCGCACCTCTCGCCTAACCTGCGACTCCGCGCCCCTTGTCGAGACGCGTGCGCCATTGCTTGGCGAAGTAGGTGACACTGTCGCGCAGCTCGTCCCACGTGATCTCGCTGCTCTTGAGCTGCGTGGCGAAACTGTGGCGCGCGCCGACGGCCGCGAAGACGCGCTCGCCGGTCGCGCCGTCCAGGACTTCGATCTCGCCCGACAGCGCAACGTAATAAGCCTCGGTGCCGGTCGCGTAACGCACGGCCGTGATCGCGGCTTTGATCGGCAAGGCGTCGCTGGGCATCAGGCCCTGGCGCACGGGAGTCACTCCGGTCAGGGCATAGTGGAACACGAGTACGCCAGGTCCAGATTT
>DASPUW010000175.1:0-6037 GCA_035622675.1 Burkholderiales bacterium
GGACGTAGTCAACCTCAATATCGCAACCTCATCGCAGACCAAGGGTGAGAGGCTGCTGGACACGGTCGCCAATCTCACTGCCATGCACGCCGACATGTTCATCGTGCGCCACAGCCAAAGCGGCGCCGCGCACCTGATCGCACGCAACGTCGGGCCGGAGATTCACGTGATCAACGCCGGCGATGGGCGTCATGCCCATCCGACGCAGGCGCTGCTGGACATGTTTACTATCCGGCATTACAAGGGTGAGTTCCGCAATCTGCGTGTCGCGATCGTCGGTGACGTCCTGCACTCGCGCGTGGCGCGCTCGGAGATCCACGCCTTGACGACGCTGGGCGTGCCGGAGGTACGCGTGATCGGACCACGCACGCTCCTGCCGACCCAGGTGGAAAATCTCGGTGTCCAAGTGTTCCACGATATGGGCGCGGGGCTGAAGGACGTCGATGTCGTGATGATGCTGCGCTTGCAGCAGGAACGCATGAGCGGCGCGCTGCTGCCGAGTGCCGCCGAATTTTTCAAATCCTACGGACTGACCCCGGACAAGCTGGCGCTGGCGAGGCCCGATGCAATCGTCATGCATCCTGGTCCACTGAACCGCGGAGTGGAGATCGATTCGGCGGTCGCCGATGGGCGGCAGTCGGTGATCCTGCCGCAGGTCACCTTCGGCATCGCGGTGCGTATGGCGGTGATGGGGATCCTGGCGGGCAACTGACGCGCGCGAGCCGCTCCTTCGATGAACATCGAGATCAGGAACGGGAGGCTCATCGACCCGGCCAGCGGGAGCGAGCGCGTCCAGTCGCTGTACGTCGCGGACGGAAGGATCGCAGCGCTCGGCACTGCTCCGGCCGGGTTCAAAGCCGAGCGCGTGCTGGACGCCTCAGGTCTGACGGTGTGTCCCGGGCTGGTGGACCTGTCGGCGCGTCTGCGCGAACCGGGGCTGGAGCACAAGGCCACGCTCGAGAGCGAGATGCAGGCGGCTGCGGCCGGCGGAGTGACGAGCCTGGTCTGCCCCCCGGACACCGATCCGCCGCTCGACGAGCCCGGGTTGGTCGAGATGCTCAAGTTTCGCGCCCGCAGCCTGAATCAGTCACGGGTCTATCCGCTCGGGGCGTTGACGCAGGGACTCAAAGGTGAGCGCCTCACGGAGATGGCGCAATTGCACGACGCCGGCTGCGTGGCGTTCAGCCAGCCCGGCGCCAGCATGACCGACAACCAGGTTCTCAAACGCTCGCTCGAGTACGCAACGACATTCGGGTTTGCCGTGTGGCTTCGCCCGCAGGACGCTACGCTGTCGCGCGGCGGTGTGGCCCACGATGGAGAGGTCGCGACCCGACTCGGCCTGTCCGGCATCCCGGTGTGCGCGGAAACCGTAGCATTGTCCGCCATATTGATCCTGGTCCGGGCCACTGGCGCGCGCGTCCATCTGTGCCGCGTCTCCAGCGCGGAAGGCGTGGAGATGGTGCGTGAGGCGAAGCGTGCGGGGATGCCTGTCACCTGCGACGTGGCCGCTTATCACGTACATTTGAGCGATGTGGATATCGGTTATTTCGATTCCAATTGCAACCTGATACCCCCCTTGCGCGGGCGGCGGGACCGCGATGCGCTGCGCGCCGGACTGAACGACGGCACGATCGATGCGATCTGCTCCGACCACGCGCCGGTGGAGGAAGACGGCAAGCAGCTGCCGTTCGCGGAGGCGGAGCCTGGCGCGACCGGCCTCGAGCTGCTGCTTCCATTGACTCTGAAATGGGCGCGCGAGGCGCGGATCCCGCTTCCCGTCGCACTTGCCCGCGTCACGACAGCACCCGCGCGCGTGCTGGGGTTGCCGGGCGGAGCTCTCGTGCCTGGAGCTGTTGCCGACCTGTGTGTGTTCGATCCCGAGGAATGGTGGCGGGTTGCGCCGGAAGCGTTGCACAGCCAGGGCAAGAACACGCCGCTACTCGGGATTGAGGTGCAGGGCCGCGTGCGCCACGCGCTAGTGGATGGGCGCATTGTGTTCGAAGCAAACCCTGCGCGCTGAAGAATGACATCGCCCTCCAATCCGTTACTCGATTTTTCCGGGCTGCCTCGCTTTGCGGAGATCAAGCCGGAGCATGTCACCCCCGCGGTCGACCATCTCCTGGCGGAGAACCGCGAGGTCGTGGAGCGCGTGGCTCGTGCAGTGGGAGAGCCGAGCTGGGAGAGCTTCGTGGCGCCGCTGGACGACGCCAACGAGCGCCTCGCACGTGCCTGGGGGCAGGTAGCCCACCTCAATGCCGTGATGAACAGCCCGCCCTTGCGCGAGGTCTACAACGCCAACCTGCCGCGCATCAGCCAGTACTACACCGAGCTGTCTCAGGACGAGCGGCTGTACGCGAAGTTCAAGGCGCTGCGCACGGCATCAGGATTCGACCGGCTCCGCCCCGAGCAGAGAAAGATCGTCGACAATGAGCTGCGCGATTTTCGCCTGGGCGGCGCCGAACTGGCGGCGGAGCCGAAGGCCGAGTTCAAGCAGGTGCGCAGCCGGCTCGACGCGCTCGCCTCCCGTTTCAACGACAACCTGCTGGACGCGACCAACGCCTTCGCGCATCACACTGCGGAGCGAAGTGAGGTGGCGGGAATCCCGGCTGATGTGCTGGACGCGGCGCGCGAGGCCGCTCAGCGCGACGGCATGGACGGATGGAAGCTGACGCTGCACATGCCCTCCTATCTGCCGGTGATGCAGTACGCCGAGAACCGCGCTTTGCGCGAGCTCATGTATCGAGCGTATGTCACGCGCGCCGCGGAGTTTGGCACTGCCGAGTGGGACAACGCGCCGGTGATCGACGAGATCCTGAAGCTGCGGCGACGGCTGGCGGAGCTGCTCGGATACGCCTGCTACGCGCAGGTTTCGCTCGAGCCCAAGATGGCTAGATCGCCAGCCCAGGTGTTGGACTTCCTGACCGACCTGGCGCAGCGTGCGCGGCCGTTCGCTGTGCGCGAGTTCGAGGAGCTGTCGCGCTTCGCGCGTGAACGCGTCGGCGTGACCCAACTGCAAGCCTGGGACGTCGCATGGGTATCCGAGAAGCTGCGCCAGGAGCGCTACGCGTTCTCGGAGCAGGAGGTGAAGCAGTACTTCCCGCATCCAAAAGTACTGGCGGGCATGTTCCAACTGGTGCAGACGCTGTACGGCATCTCCATCAGGCCCGGCTCCGCGCCGACATGGCATCCGGACGTGCGCGTTTTCGATATCTGCGAAGCCGGCTCGGACGGCGGTTCCGGGCGCACGCTGATCGGACAGTTCTACGTCGACCTGTTTGCGCGCGAGTCCAAACGCGGGGGCGCCTGGATGGACGACGCCATTACGCGCAAGCGCACGCTTGCCGGTATCCAGACGCCGGTGGCCTACCTCAACTGCAATTTCTCGCCGCCGGCGGGGAGCAAGCCGGCTCTGCTCACGCACAACGAGGTCATCACGTTGTTCCACGAGTTCGGGCACGGACTCCATCACCTGCTCACACGAGTCGAGCAGCGCGGCGTGTCGGGCATCAACGGCGTCGAATGGGATGCGGTGGAGCTTCCTAGCCAGTTCATGGAGAATTTTTGCTGGGAGTGGGACGTCGTGCGAGCGATGAGCGCTCATGTCGAAACTGGAGCGCCCCTGCCGCGCCCGCTGTTCGACAAGATGGTCGCCGCCAAGAACTTTCACAGCGGGCTCCAGTTCGTGCGCCAGCTCGAGTTCGCGCTGTTCGACATGCACCTGCACTTTGACTACGACCCGGCCGGCGCCCTTACGCCGCTGCGGCTGCTCGACAGCGTGCGCCGCCAGGTCGCGGTCCTGTTTCCGCCCGAGTACAACCGCTTCCCGAACAACTTCTCCCACATCTTCGCCGGGGGCTATGCGGCGGGCTACTACAGCTACAAGTGGGCCGAGGTGTTGTCAGCCGATGCCTACGGCCTGTTCGAGGAGCTGGGTGTGCTCAGCCCCGAGGCCGGCGAGCGGTTCCGACGCGAAATCCTGGGCGTAGGCGGCAGCCGCCCGGCTCTCGAGTCCTTTGTCGCCTTCCGGGGACGGGAGCCGAGTATCGACGCCCTTCTGCGACATAGCGGCATGGCGGTTGCTTGAGGGCCATCTCCACCAGACACGATGGAGACGGAGATGCGCACTCTGGCACTGATAGTGATCATGGCGCTTGCGATCGGCCCTGCCGCGGCCGGCAAGCTCTATAAGTGGGTGGATCAGAACGGCGAGGTGCACTACACGGATCAACCTCCACCACCGGAGGCCAAGACCGCCGAGCACAAGAAGTTCGGGGACCAGGCTACCGACGCGCCCGTGCCCTATGCTGTCCAGCAGGCAGCAAAAAATTTCCCGGTCACCCTGTATACGGCGGACCAGTGTGGCGACCCGTGCAGCAAGGGCTCGGCGTTGCTCGCGAAGCGCGGCGTGCCGTTTACCGAGAAGAACGTGCACGACGCGGCACTTGGCGAGGAGCTGAAGGCGCTGAACGGAGGCAAGCTCGAGGTGCCGGTGATGAAGATTGGCTCGCAGGTTGTGCGCGGCTACGAGGAAGGCAACTGGAACAACGTGCTTGATGCGGCCGGCTACCCGAGGTGGGCATCGACCCCGGCGCGTGCTGCGGCTTCTGCCGCGAAGCCGGCAAAGTCCGCTGAACAGGCTGCGCCAAGCGGCACCGGCGAGAGCAGTCAATAACCGCTCGTTTCCAGGTTCTGGTATGCGGTGAGACTGGCGACCTGGAACGTCAATTCCCTCAAGGTGCGGCTCACGCACCTGCTGGACTGGCTCGGCCGCGAGCGGCCGGACCTGGTCTGCCTGCAGGAAACCAAGACCGAGGATGCGAACTTTCCGGCGCCCGAAATCGAGCGGGCTGGATATCACGCGCTGTTCAGCGGGCAAAAACTGTACAACGGCGTGGCCATCCTCGCCCGAGTGGCTCCGAGTGATGCGGTCACGGTGTTGCCGGGCTTCGCCGACGAGCAAAAGCGCGTGCTCGCGGCTACCGTGGACGGAGTGCGCGTCGTCTGCGTGTACGTGCCGAACGGGGAGAGCGTGGAATCGGACAAGTATCGTTACAAGCTCGCCTGGCTCGCGGCATTGCGCCATTGGCTCGGGCAGGAGTTACAGCGTCATCCGCAGCTTGCACTGCTGGGCGACTACAACATCGCGCCGGAAGAGCGCGACGTGCACGATCCGAGGCTGTGGCAGGGCAGAGTCCTGTTCAGCGAAGCGGAGCGCGCCGCCTTTCGCGCCCTGCTCGACTTGGGATTGAAGGACAGCTTTCGGTTGTTCGAGCAACCGGATCGATCGTTCAGCTGGTGGGACTATCGGATGAATGCCTTCAGGCGCAATCTCGGTCTGCGCATCGACCATATCCTCCTGAGCGACGGCCTCGCCAACCGCGCGTGTGCCAGCCGCATCGACAAGGCGATGCGGGCGCTCGAACGCCCGTCAGATCACGCGCCGGTCATCACCGAGCTAACTTGAGTGCGTGCTGGGCGCTTCCTTCCCCTCGATTCCCAGCTCCTGGATCTTGCGCGTGAGCGTGTTGCGGCCCATCCCGAGCAGATGAGACGCTTCGATGCGCCTGCCGCCTGTGTGTGCCAGTGCCTTGAGGATGAGCGCGCGCTCGAACTGGCGGGTCATCTCATGCATGATGTTCTGCTCACCACGGTTGAGAGCGCTCTCCGCCTCCTTCTCGAGCGCGCTCACCCAGTTTTCACCGCTCAACGCGCCTTGGTCCTCGCGGAATTCCGGCGGCAGGTCCTGGATGTCGATGTTCACACCCGGCGCCATGACTGTCAGCCAGTGGCACAGATTTTCGAGCTGCCGGACGTTGCCAGGAAAGTCGTGCCCCATGAGGTATTTGACCACCGGATCGGTGAGGCGCTTGGCCTCAACGCCCAGATCCTTCGCGCTCTTGCCCATGAAGTACCTGGCGAGCAGCGGGATGTCCTCGCGCCGTTCCCGCAGCGCGGGCAGACGGATGCGGATCACGTTGAGACGGTGGAACAGATCCTCGCGGAACAGCCCATTCTTGACCCGCTGCTCGAGGTCCTG
>DASPUW010000176.1:0-8011 GCA_035622675.1 Burkholderiales bacterium
GCGCGGCGCATTTGGTTCCAAGACCTCCCGGTCGGCGAGGTGAACTCGCCGCTCGCGGTGCAGTCAAACCGCGCAGTCCCCAGGACCGTTGGACCTATGTACCACTCCGACGAACGACGGTGCCCGCGCTGCGGTGGTATAGCGCATCGCGTCCGCCGCAGGCCTGTCGATCGATTCCTAAGCATGCTGGTACTGCGATACCGCTTCCGCTGCGGAGCGATGGGTTGTGGCTGGGAAGGCAATCTCCCGGCCAAGGCACCCGCCGAGCCCATCACGATCAGGCCCTCCTGAGCGTGATGCGGTAAACCAACAGAACAAGAAGGCTTTACCCCGAATAGCCGAAGTCTGCCGGCCGGCGTCGCCAACTCGAGCGCCGCGGGCCGGGTGATCCCTTCGTGATCCACTTTTGAAAATGGCGCAATTTGCGGGCGACATGCAGCGATTGCAGCTTGACTCGGCGCAGCGATGCCGGGCGGGCGCCCAGCATCGTCTTATCGCCGCTGCTGCGATTGCGTTGCTCTGGTTGGTCGTGTGCTCATCCGCGCATGCCAACATCGGCATCGTCCAGGCGTACCGTGCCTCGCATTGGATGGGCGTCGCGGCGCTCGCCGCTGCGGTTCTCGTTGAAGGGGAGACGCTGGGGCGGTGGCTGCACCCCGGGCGCGGCGGCGCAGCCGTGCGGGATCGAGCTTTCTGGGCAGCGGCCGTTGCCAACCTCGCCTGCATCGTGCTGGGCTATGCGTTTCCTGGCGTCGGCTCGAGCGAGCTGAGCTCCTATCTCGGCACACAGGGCGTGATGGGCCGCCACCTGGTGGCGTTCATGGGTCTGTGGGTGATCTTCAGCACATTGATCGAGACCCCGGTGGCCGTGCTGTTTCTGAGACGCCACTCGCCATCTCTGCTGCGCATCGTGTCAGGAGTGATCATCGCGAATGCGCTGTCGAGCATCTGCCTGGCAGCCGGTATTCTCGCATTCCGACTCTGGTACTAGGGAAGCTCTGATCCCTCCTGACACGCTGCTGTAGCGTCGGCGCGCTAGCATCAGCGACATTGTTTTGACCATTGTGGACGCGGGTCCCGTGCTAACGGATAGTTATCCTTCGCTGGCGGGCGTGCGCTTCGGTGCTCCGACCGCCATTGCACGAATAACAAGGATGGGATGATGCACGAAAGGGAGACCCAGCCCTCTGACCCGCGGGCCCGGCCGATCCTGAGCGAGCGCGACTACGACGCGGCGAAGCTGCTGCTGGCCGAGCACGCGCAAGCGCTCAAACCGTACCTGCAGGCAGGCCGCTTCCAGTCCCTGATTCGGGAGCTCGGCCGCTACGAGACGCTCCCCAGGGGCAGGCTGGCCAGCTCCTCGGCACGCGCGGAGAAAGTCGATAAGGTCGGTGGAGATCAGCCGCAGCGGCGATGGAGCGATACCCCACTCTGGCAGGGCGCACACGCGGCCTGAACAGCGACGCAGCAGATCGGCGTCGCAGCACGCGGCACAGCGAAAACTCCCGTGCGCTGACACGAGCGGGCGGCAGCTGTTAATGTGACTGCCGCAGGGTGTCCGACCTTCCAATGCGCGCGCCCGCGCACGCCGGACACCGCGGAATTCTGTTCATGCTCAGGAAGGCGCTTCGACGCGCGTGCGTTCCACTGGTTCTGGCGGCGGCCGGCACCCCGCTCGATGTTGCTGCGTATCAGGCGCGCTTCGAAGGTTGGCTGATCAGCGATAACGCTTCCGACGCCCCGATCCACATCGTGCTCGATCTCGAGGTCAATCTGATTGGCCTCTCGGGCACCGTGAAGACCGCCCCGCCGCTGCCAGGCGCGGGGGTTGTGAGCGGTAACGAGCAATTCGGCACCTGCGAGCTGCGTAGCGACCTGGGGCACCTCACGCTGCTCCGACTGAAAGGTGCGTGCAGTTCCTCTCTTCCCAATTTCAACGGAAAGTACTCGCTCAGCCTGAAGGACGGCAAACACCAGGCAGGAATCTTCAGGTTGACGAAAGCGAACGACGGCACCGCGGCAGCGAGTGAAGCTCCCGGCGCCGCGAGCGATCTACCGCCTGGACCGTCGAGCCTGTCTCCCACCCGGTGCATCAGAGCGAACAGCGCCTGCCTGATCGCATGCCCACGAGGCGACTACAACGCGGAGCTGCTGTGCGCCAATCGCTGCAAGAAAAAACTGAAGGCCTGCAAAGCAAATCGGCCGCTCGATCCCGACGCGCCGCTTCCGCCGGCCAACTAATAGCCGGTCGCTTCGAACCTGCTATTGGAGCGCCTCGGGAGCCTTGGGGATGGATCCGCTCTGCGTTTTGTCGTGATTGATCCACAGCTCCGCTTGCTCCGACTCGAGCACCGCGGCGATGCGCTCCATCGATTGCACGGTCTTCTGCTTGTCGAAGTTGCGCGCGGGGACGCGGCGGTTGGTCCAGTTTTCCTGGAAGTGGACCATGTCCCCAGACAGCACGACCGCACCGCGCTTGGGCAGGCGCACCAGTAAGCACTGATGACCGGGCGTATGCCCGGGCGTGGACAGGATCACGACGGAGCCGTCTCCGAACACGTCATGGTCGCCGTTGAGCTTCACCGTCGGGTTCGACCTGAGCTTCTCGTACAGCGCTGGCGCAAAATTGAACTTCGCCGCATCGGGGCCGAACGCGGCGTCGTACTCCGGTTCCTGGATATAAAGCTTCGCCGAGGTGAAGAGGTTGGCGTTGCCGACGTGATCGGAGTGGAAGTGCGAGAACGCGATGTCCGTGACGTCGCTCGGTGCAATGCCGAGCTGCTGCAACTGAGACGCCAGCGGCCTGCGCACCCACAAGGTCAGAAGCCCGTTGGCGGCCGTCACACCCTCGGGCTTCGCCGCGATCGCATCGGACATGCCCGAGTCCCACAGCAGCAGCCTGTCGCCGTGCTGAATGAGATAGCAGTTATCGCTGAATTCCCGCGCGACGCCGACATCGACACCGGGCGACCAGTTCGCGGACACATCCTTGGTCATCGACTCGCCGCATTCCAGCACGTACATGCGATCGACCGTCGCCGAGGCCGCAGCCGCAGTGTCGACTCCGCCGGTCACCGCCGCTCCCAACAGCAGCATTGCGCAAACCCGATACATAGTCTCCTCCGTCATTGCATCACTCCCCGCTGCGCAGCGTACGCCGACGCAGGCAGCGCGTCGAGCCAACGCGCTTCTACGCTCGGCGCAACCCGAGGTACACCGCAGCCAGCATCAGCGTGATGATCGTCACGGGCACGCCGGTCCGCGCGTGGCGGCGCCAGTCTACGGCGACCCCCTCCTTGGCCGCCGCGTCCAGCACGATGATGTTGGCGATGCTGCCAACGATGAAGAGATTGCCTGACAGCGTGCTGACCAGAGCGAGCAGAGGCCCGTCGCCGGGCTGCTGGGCGACAGGCAACAACAGCATCACGGCGGGCACGTTGGACACAGTATTCGACAGCACGAGGACGAGCGCGAACAGCCAGCCCGGCTCGCTGGCATGCACGCCCCAGGCCGCGAGCTGCGCCAGCACCAGCGACGCAACGCCGGTCTGCTGCAGCGCCTCGTTCACGACGAAGAGCCCGATGAAGAGGATGAGCAGCTCCCAGTCCACCAGCCCAAGCATCTCGCCCGAATGCAGCTTGCGACTCATCAGCAGCACGCCGGCCCCAGTCAACGCGACGTGCTCCCTGGGCCAGTTGGTGAATAGGAACGCAATCAGCAACGCCGCGGCCACCGTGAGGCCCTTGACTGTCTGCCAGACATCGAGGGGCACTTCGCGGGCGGGCGTTGCAGCCGGCTGACCGCCAGCCTCAGCGGATGCTGGTAACGTCCAGCGGCCGCGCGCCTGCCACGCGATCAAGCCCCAAGTCGCGGCAAGCCCCAGCACCACAACCGGCGCCGCGGTCGCAAAGTACCCGCCGAACGAGAGCCGCAGGGTCTGTCCGATCAGCATGTTCTGGGGATTGCCGATCAACGTGGCGGCGGAGCCGATGTTCGCTGCGCAAGCGAGGCCGAGCAGATAGGGGATCGGGTCCAGGCCCCGCTTCCGGCACGCCGCGAGCAGCACGGGGGCAACGGCGAGGCAGACTATGTCGTTGCTGAACACGGCCGACAGCACCGCGATGACGCTGATCAGCGCTGCGAGCAGAGTCGCCGGCTGCACCGGAAGCGACGCGAGCCAGCGCGTCACCCAATCGTAGAACCCGCCCAGGCGCATCTGCGCCGACACCACCATAAAGGAGAACAGCAGGATCAGCGTCGGAAGATGGATGGAGCGGGCGGCCTGCTCCAGGCTCAACTCATTGATGCTGATCAGAGCGATCGCGCCGAGGAGCGCGATGCCGGTGCGGTCGAGCTGCAGCAGCGGCAACCCGCCCAGGATCATCCCGGCATACACCACCAGGAAGATGACGACCGTGGTCGCTGTCACTGCGGGGCGCGCGGGAATGCCGGCTCATGTGCAGAAGACCGGCCGGCGCGCCCCTCAGAAATGCAGGCGGACATGGCCGAAGCATAGCCTGACAACGGAAATGAGGCAGTAGCTCCCTTTCCCTGGTTCTGTCTCCCTCTTTTCTTGCGGGAGAGGCCTCACTCAGTCTCCCTCTCCCCTTGCGGGAGAGGGTCGGGGTGAGGGGAAGGTTAGCTCAGCCCAGGTGCCTAGCTCTCCCTCCCCACCCCGATCGGCGGCGGGGCGAGGTTTACGATGCGCTTGAACAAGCGCTGGAAGTCTTTCTCCGCGTCCTTGGCGATCAGGGGATCAGCGTTGCCGGCGAAGGCCGCATCGATCTCACGCCAGTCGTCATCGGACAGCGTGCGCTCGGCGAGCGGCAGGACGACTTCCTCCTCCCGGCGCATATGGCGCCAGTGGAAGTCGGCGTAGCGCTCGACCTCCTCCGCGAACGCGGCAAAATCCCGCGGGCCGCCCATCTCCCAGCGCAGCAGGGCCTGCTCGAGGTCGCGTATCAGCTTCGCACCGTAGATGTGCTCGGCTTCGAGCTGATCGAGCGCCGAGTTCGCCAGCGTGGTGCGCTGCCGCAGCCGCGCGAAGAGATAGCGATCTTCCTTGGGATGGTGCAGCTTCTCGGGAAAGGTATCGATGTAATGCACCATCGCCCGCAGCACGGCGAAGTCCGGCCTGCATCTGCCCTCGCGCACCTCCTCGACCAGGTAACGCAGACCGTGCAGCACGGCCGCCAGGGTGCGATGCTCGTCACGGATCACGTTCAAGGCGGTTTTCATGGCTTGGATTCTGCAGCTGCCGAGCCATGCGCGTTTTGACCCAGATCAACGACGCGGAACCTGATCCTGCTCCCAGAGCCCTCCCACGTGTTAGTCTGACACCAACTACGTCCCGCGAAGCGGGCGGGGTAATTCACATTGAAAGGTGTGCCTGTGCCATTAGTTGTGAAACTAAAAGCTATCGCTCTGAGTTTTGGTAAGCGCGTGCGCGACGCGACAGACATGTCGGGCCAGCGTGAACCGCGTAACGACGAGGTTTCCCCCGCAAGGACTCCGCGCGGAGCGACCCCACTGAGCGGCGTGCTCCCGAAGGCGGAGCTCACACCGACGTCCGGCGGCCAACTGCAGTTCGCGCGTCAATGCACCCTGCAGGCCGTGTTCGACTGGTACCAGGTATTTCTGGAACGTGAGACTGCCAAGGATCTCACGTCGGATGAGGGTTCCCGCAAGGTCGAAGGCGGGTCGAGCATGCGCGCGCCGGTGCCGGGCTTTCCACAATTCGCCTGGCAACTCGTCGAGACTGAGCCCGATCGCGCGCGAGTTCGGTTTTTCGACTCGGGGGGACATGAGGCCGGCGTGCTGTTGCTTCGATCCGAAACGGATCGCTGCGAGATCGAGGTACCGGGCGGGCCGGTCTATGTCGCAAGGCTTACAACGTCGCTCCCGGATTTCACGCGGGATGAGAACGCGACTTCTGCATCCACATCAGAGATTCCCAACACCGAAAGGCAACGGCCAGCAGCGAGACCTTCTCCGGCTCAAGACGTCGGCTAACGGAAGCTCCAGCACCCCAGGATCGCTGCGCAGAAAAACAAAGCCCCGTCACGAGGACGGGGCACATGGACCGACAACGCTCTTCTTCTCAGTCTGTCTACTTCTTCTTCTTTCGATTCGCTCAAAAAGAGCCCGCCACGAGGGCGGGCAGAGTGGAGGTGGTACGCGCGTCAAGTTACCGGATGGGACCTGCGCCGCCAACTATTGCCAACCGGTGTCAGAGCAGTGTGAAAGACCTGCGCTGACCGAGCCCACTAATACGCCGAAAGTCTGCGTAAGAGCTCGTCCGTCTTCTTTGCCATCATCGATCCCATCAGCTTGCTGTGAGTCTGCACCTTTGTAGGACAAGACCGTACGCGAGGTATAGCCGCGCGCTGATGCTCGTGCTGTCAGGGGTGGCGTATCGTCCGAGTACCGTCTTTGCGGCGCCCAGGGGTCAGCAGCATGGAGCCGTTCGAACAGGCATTCCGCCTTAAAGCCAAGATTCAGCGGGAACGACTGCACTTCGTCAAAAGCGAATTGGCGCTCGGATTCACGTTCCTCGATTTCGCCAAAGTCACTCAGCAGCCAGATACGCGTGAACGGAATATCGAGAATGCGAGCAAGGCGTACGACCAGGTTGCGCATGTGCTCGCGGGAGAGTTCGACTGCTCGGATGAAGAGCGCGCTGACCTTGAGAGGGCGCTTGCCAGGCTGAAGGCGAGATTGAATGAACAGACCTACGCCTAGCGCTAAAATCGGACTGACGAAGATCAGTACAGCGTGAGCGGCCCGAGACATCGGTTACACGACGTACCGGACACATAGGTAACACTTCCCGCCTTCGAGCGGGAGGTGTCGATGCCGTGGAAGGAGTGTTCGGTGATGGAGGAGCGTCTGCGGTTTGTCGCCAAGTTACTCGATGGCGAGTCAATGACCGAGGTTTGCCGGGAATTCGGGATTTCCCGCAAGACCGGCTACAAGATCTTCAATCGCTACAAGCAAAGCGGATTGGAGGCGCTGAGCGACCGGTCTCGGCGGCCGGTGCGCTATGCCAACCAGCTGGCGCCGCAGATCCAAAGTCTGGTCGTTACCCTCAAGCGGGAGAGGCCGCATTGGGGCGCGCGCAAGATTCGCGAGCTGTTGGTGCGTCGCTTAGACCAAGACGTGCGCATCCCGGCTAAGAGCACCATCCACGCCGTTTTGCATCGGCACGGACTGGTCAAAGGGATCCACAGGCGGCGCCGACGGGCTAGCGGAACCGAGCTCTCCAGCGGAGCGGCGCCCAACGATCTGTGGTGCGCCGACTTCAAGGGCGAGTTCAAGCTTGGCAACGGCCGCTACTGTTACCCCTTGACCGTTACCGATCACGCTTCGCGCTTCTTGCTGCTTTGCGAAGCGCTGGAATCCACTCGCGAGGACAGCGCCATCACCGCCTTCGAGCAGCTGTTCCTCGAGCGCGGCCTGCCGGCCTCGATCCGCTCCGACAACGGCGTACCCTTCGCCAGCCCCAATGCACTGTTCAACCTCTCCAAGCTATCCGTCTGGTGGTTACGGCTTGGCATCGCGATCGAGCGCATCAAACCCGGCCAGCCGCAGCAAAACGGCCGTCACGAGCGCATGCACCTGACGCTCAAACAGCAAGCCACCCGACCGCCTGGCATGAACAGCCTCCAGCAGCAGGCCCGCTTCGATGACTTCGTGCGCGAGTTCAATACCGAGCGCCCGCACGAGGCCTTGGCCATGAAAACGCCGGCAGAGTCGTATTCGCCCTCACCACAGCCTTACCGCGGGTTGCCCGAGCTTAGCTACCCTTTGCATGACCGCGAGCTGCTCGTCACCGCCTGCGGACGCATCTGCATGCACCGCAAACGTATCAACATCTCACAGGTTTTTGCCGGTCAGCGTGTGGGGATCAAGGAGGTCGATGAAGGTATTTGGATCGTGAGCTTCATGCACTACGATCTGGGCTACATCGACCTGGAGCAGAAGACTTTGCAACCCCTGGACAACCCGTTCG
>DASPUW010000177.1:0-3758 GCA_035622675.1 Burkholderiales bacterium
CGCGTTCGCCTGCCTCGCCTGGGGGATCGGCACCTCCGAAGTGGAACATGTTCTCGCTACGCAGTGCCTGGTGCAGAACAAGGCGAAGGCCATGCGGGTGGAGGTCGAGGGCCGGCTGCCGCGCGGCGTGACCGCGAAGGATATCGCGCTGGCTCTGATCGGCCGCATCGGCACCGCCGGCGGTACCGGCAGCGCGGTCGAGTTCGCCGGCAGCGCCATTGCCGCGCTGTCGATGGAAGGGCGCATGACCCTGTGCAATATGGCGATCGAGGCCGGTGCGCGCGCGGGTATGGTCGCGGTGGATGACACTACCATCCAGTACATCCGGGGCCGCCCCTTCGCGCCGAAGGCGGACCTGTGGGACCGTGCTGTTGCCTATTGGCGCACGCTCAAGAGCGACCCGGGCGCGAAGTTCGCCCGCGTCGTGCAGCTCGCTGCGGCTGACATCAAGCCGCAGGTCACCTGGGGCACGTCGCCCGAGATGGTGGATGCGATCGACGGCAAGGTGCCCGACCCGGCCAGGATCGCCGATCCCATCAAGCGCGAAGCGGTGGAGCGCGCGCTGCAGTACATGGGACTCGCACCCAACACGCCGATCACCGACATCCGCATCGACAAGGTGTTCATCGGCTCGTGCACCAACTCGCGCATCGAAGACCTGCGCGCCGCGGCCGAAATCGTCAACGGGCGGCAGGTGGCGGCCAACGTAAAGCTCGCGCTGATCGTGCCTGGCTCCGGTCCGGTCAAGCGACAGGCCGAAGCCGAGGGGCTGGACCGCGTGTTCCGGAGCGCCGGCTTCGAGTGGCGCGAGCCGGGCTGCTCGATGTGCCTGGCCATGAACGACGATCGCCTCGAGCCGGGCGAGCGCTGCGCATCGACCTCGAATCGCAACTTCGAGGGGCGACAGGGCGCGGGCGGGCGCACGCACCTGGTGAGCCCGGCGATGGCCGCCGCGGCCGCGATTGCGGGCCGCTTCGTCGACGTGCGGAGCATGTGAGGCGATAGATGGAAAAATTCGTGCGGCTGGAAGGGTTAGTGGTCCCGCTCGATAGGGCCAACGTCGACACCGACGCCATCATCCCCAAGCAGTTTCTGAAGTCGATCAAGCGCAGCGGCTTCGGGGTGAACCTGTTCGATGCCTGGCGCTACCTGGATCCCGGCGAGCCTGGAAAGGACAGATCGAAGCGTTCGCCCAATCCCAACTTCGTGTTGAACCTGCCGCGCTATCAGGGCGCGCAGGTGCTGCTCGCCCGCACGAACTTCGGCTGCGGCTCGTCGCGCGAGCACGCGCCGTGGGCGCTGCTCGACTACGGGTTGCGTGCGCTGATCGCGCCGAGCTATGCCGACATCTTCTACTCCAACTGCTGCAACAACGGTCTGCTGCCGATCGTGCTGGACGCTGACACAGTCGACCGCCTGTTCCACGAAGTCGAGGCGATGCAAGGTTATCGCGTCAAGATCGACCTCGAAGCCCAGACCGTGACCACTCCGACGGGGCACGTGTTCCGCTTCGATATCGATCCGTTCCACAAGCACCGTCTGCTGCAGGGCCTGGACGAAATCGGGCTTACGCTCACTCACGCCGACTCTATCCGCGCCTTCGAGGCCAAGCGCAGGGCTGAGCAGCCCTGGCTGTTCACCTGAATGTGAAGGGTCAGGGCGTGAGGGGTGAAGGGCTCAACCCTCACCGCGTCGATCTGTTTCCGGATAGAAAATGAAAATTGCAGTCTTGCCAGGCGATGGCATCGGTCCCGAGATCATGGGCCAGGCGGTGCGCATGCTCGAAGCGCTGCGCAGCGACGGCCTGAAGATCGAGCTGGAGCAAGCAACGATCGGCGGCGCGGGATACGACGCAGCCGGCGATCCGCTCCCAGCGGCGACGTTGGAGCTCGCGCGCAAAGCCGACGCGGTGTTGTTCGGTGCCGTCGGCGGGCCGAAATATGACACTCTGCCGCGCGCCATGCGCCCGGAGCAGGGGCTGCTGCGCATTCGCAAGGAACTGGGTCTCTTCGCCAACCTGCGCCCGGCGGTGCTCTACCCCGAGCTGGCCGGTGCATCCACCCTCAAAGCCGACGTGGTGGCCGGCCTCGACCTCATGATCTTGCGGGAGCTGACGGGCGACATCTACTTCGGGCAGCCGCGCGGCCGTCGCCAGACCGCGGCGGGCGAGCGCGAAGCGTTCGACACCATGCTGTACAGCGAGTCCGAGATCCGGCGCATCGGCCACGTCGGCTTCCGCACCGCGCGCAAGCGCTCCCGGAAGCTCTGCTCGGTGGACAAGGCCAACGTCCTCGACACCAGCATCCTGTGGCGCGAAGTCATGATCGAAGTCGGAAGAGAGTATCCCGACGTCGAGCTCTCGCACATGTACGTGGACAACGCCGCGATGCAGCTCGTGCGCGCGCCGCGGCAGTTCGACGTCATCGTCACCGGAAACATGTTTGGCGACATCCTGTCCGATCAGGCCTCGATGCTGACCGGCTCGATCGGCATGCTGCCCTCGGCTTCGCTGGACGCAGACAACAAGGGCTTGTACGAGCCGATTCACGGTTCCGCGCCGGATCTGGCGGGCAGGCAGGTCGCGAATCCGCTGGCGACGATTTTGTCGACGGCCATGATGCTGCGCTACACGTTCAACCAGGAGCAAGCCGCGGCGCGCATCGAGCACGCTGTGAAGCATGTGCTGGCTGACAAGATACGCACCGCCGATATCCACGAGCCGGGCTGCACCCAGGTCGGGACGCGCGAGATGGGCGACGCAGTGATTGCAGCGCTCGCGCATCGATGAGCCTGCGAATGGAGAACGAGCGGTGATGCGGGTCGGTTTGATCGGCTGGCGTGGCATGGTGGGCTCGGTGCTGGTCGAGCGCATGCGCGCCGAGCGCGATTTTGAGCATATCGAGCCGGTGTTTTTCACCACGTCCCAGGCCGGCGGCAAGGCCCCGGAGGTCGGGAAGGCGGTGCCGCCGCTCAAGGATGCGCACAGCCTTGGGGAGCTCAGGGCCATGCAGGTGCTGATCTCCTCCCAAGGTGGCGATTACACAAGCGAGATCTACCCCAAGCTGCGCGCCGAGGGCTGGAATGGCTACTGGATCGACGCGGCCTCGACGCTGCGCATGCAACCCGACGCGACGATCATCCTCGATCCCGTGAACCACGCCGTGATTGACCGCGCGCTGGCGCGTGGGGTGAAGAATTACATCGGCGGCAACTGCACGGTGAGCCTCATGCTGATGGGCGTGCACGGCCTGCTCAAGGCAGGGCTGGTCGAGTGGGTTACGGCGATGACCTACCAGGCCGCTTCGGGCGCGGGTGCGCAGCACATGCGCGAGCTGGTCGCGCAGATGGGCGTCGTGCATGCAGCTGCGGCCCACCTGCTAGAGGACCCGGCCTCGTCGATTCTCGACATCGATCGCGCCGTGTCGGGCGCGCTCCGCGGTCCCAAGCTTCCGGTCGAGCACTTCGGCCAGGCGCTGGCGGGCAGCGCGCTGCCGTGGATCGACAAGGATCTCGGCACCGGCCAGAGCCGCGAGGAGTGGAAGGCGCAGGCCGAGGGCAACAAGATCCTCGGGCGCGAGGCCGACCCGATTCCGTTCGACGGCATCTGCGTGCGCATCGGCGCGATGCGCTGCCACAGCCAGGCCCTCACCATCAAGCTCACGCGCGACGTGCCGTTACCCGAGGTCGAATCGTTGCTCGCGGGCGCGAACGACTGGGTGAAGGTAGTACCTAACGTGCGTGAGGCCAGCCTCGACAAT
>DASPUW010000178.1:0-2563 GCA_035622675.1 Burkholderiales bacterium
GGTTTTTTTGTTCGGCGTCGCGGATGGCGGGTGCGATCAGCCCGCCGCCTCTCAGCCCGATGCCCACGCCCAGATGCACAGCCGCGGACGGCTTGAACGCGCCATCCAGCCAGAACCCGTTCAACTCCGGCACTTCTTTTAACGTCACAGCCACGGCCTTGAGTAGAACCGCCGCGAACAGCACCCGCTCGGTCACGGGGCGCTTGAGGTTCTCCCGCTCGAGCCAGTCCAGCGCGCGCGATACGTCGATGGTCGTCCCGAGATAGTAGTGCGGAATCTCGCGCTTCGATTTCGCCATCGCCGAGGCGATCGCCTGCCGCATGGCCGCCAGCTTGTCGGGGCCCGCTGGCTTCGCGGCCGGCGGCGGCTTGACATGCGCGGCGCGTTCGACGTCGGCCAGCGAGATCACCCCTTCGGGCCCGCTGGGAATCAAGCGCGACAGATCCACGCCCAACTCCTCGGCGCGGCGGCGCGCTACCGGCGAAACCTTGTAACGGGCCGCTTGCGCCACCATCGCTGGAGGCGCAATTCGAACTGGAGGCGCCGGTGGCACCACGGGTTGCGCGGGCACGCGCTGCGGTGCTGCAGCGGAAGGCGCTTCGCCTTCCGCACGCAGCGTCGCCAACACCTCGCCCACGGGGACTTTGGTGCCGGGCTGCACCACCAGCTGATCCACAACGCCTTCGTCCCAGATCTCGACCTCGACGGCGCCCTTCTGCGTCTCGACGACCGCAACGACATCGCCGCGCTTGACTCGCTGGCCCGGTTGCACTTGCCATTCCACAAGAGTTCCCGCATCCATGTCGGCGCCCAGGCTGGGCATGCGAAACTCAGTCATGGCCCGCAACCAGCCTTCTCGCCGTCGCGACGATCTCGGGCACCGATGGCAACGCGGCGTCTTCGAGGTGCTTCGCGTAGGGTACCGGTACTTCGCGGCTGCAGACGCGCGCCACGGGCGCGTCGAGATCGTAGAACGCCTCTTCCACAATGCGCGCGCACACCTCGGCCGCCAGGCTCCCGCTCTTCCAGCCCTCGTCAATGATCAACGCGCGGTGCGTCTTGCGCACGGAGGCGAGGATCGCGGCTGTATCCAGTGGCCGCAGCGTCCGCAGATCGATCACTTCCGCACCGATTCCTCCGTCGGCGAGCTGGGTGGCCGCCTGCATCGTCTTGCCCAGGCTGCCTCCATACGTGATCAGACTCACATCTGCGCCCTCGTGCCGCACGGCCGCGCAGTCGATGTCCACCGCACGGGCGTCCTCGGCGAGGTCGCCCTCTAAATTGTAGAGCAGCGCATTCTCGAACATGATCACCGGGTCGGGGTCCTCAAGCGCGGTCCATAGCATGCCGCGCGCATCCTCCAGAGTAGCCGGCGCCACAATGCGCAGCCCCGGAATGTGCGCGTACCAGCCTTCCAGGCTGTGGGAGTGCTGCGCAGCAAGCTGACGTCCGGCGCCGGTGGCCATGCGGATCACGAGCGGAACGTTGATCTGCCCGCCGGACATATGTCGCAGCGTGGCGGCGTTGTTCATGATCTGATCCAGGCACAGCAGGCTGAAGTTCACCGTCATCACCTCGACGATCGGACGCATTCCGTTCATCGCCGCGCCGATGCCAGCGCCGACGAACGCCGACTCCGATAACGGGGTGTCGCGGATGCGCTCCTCGCCAAACTCCTCCAGCAAGCCCTTGCTCACGGCGTAACTTCCGCCGTAGCTCCCGACGTCCTCCCCCATCAGGAACACGCGTTCGTCGCGCTGCAGCGCTTCACGCAGCGCCTGGCGCAGGGCCTCGCGGTAGGTGGTGTGCACGGCTTCGCTCACGTGCCCGGTGCGCGACCGGTGACTCTGTCTCCGCGCCGGGGCGAACGCGCATAGACATCTTTTTCCAGGTCTTCGGGCGGCTCCCACGTGCCCGCTTCTGCGAAGGCGACCGCCTCCGCGATCTCGCGCGCAAGCTGCTCCTCCAGCGCCTGCAAACCGGGAGCGCCGAGATGGCCGCGCTGGCGCATGCGTTCGATCTGGCCCTCGATCGGGCAATGCCGCTTCCACTGCTCTACCTCGCTCTTGCTGCGATACAACTCCGGGTCGAACATGGAGTGGGCCCGGAAGCGATACGTGCGCAGCTCAAGGAAATACGGCACTGACAATCGGTGGATCGTCTCAACAGCTCGGCGCGCGGCTTCCCACACTTCTTCGACGTCCATTCCGTCGACCGTTTCCGCCGCCATGTTGTAACTCGCGGCCTTGGTCACGAGATCGGTGTCGGATTCCGAGCGCCACAGCGCGGTGCCCATCGCGTACAGGTTGTTCTCGCACAGGAACAGCACGGGCAGCTTCCACAGAGCGGCGAGGTTCATCGTCTCGTGGAACTCTCCCTCCGCCACCGCGCCTTCCCCGAAGAAGCAAGCGGTGATGCGGTCGCGCTTCATCATCTTGTCGGCCAAGGCGAAGCCAGCGGCGATCGGGAGCCCACCGCCAACGATCGCGTTGCCGCCATAGAAGCGCTTTCCGACATCGAACAGATGCATGGACCCGCCGCGCCCGCGGCTGCAGCCTTCGCG
>DASPUW010000179.1:0-11173 GCA_035622675.1 Burkholderiales bacterium
GGTAGTGCGTCCGGCGCTTTGAGGTCGATGGCGATGCTGCGCTTGCCGCGGTTGAGCACGGCGAAGGAGACGCTCGTGTCCGCGAAACGCGGCTGATAAGTGCGCAGCTCCTCGCCGTTTGGACGCTCGATCTTGATCACCTCCGCGCCAGCCTCCGCCAGCAGAAGGGTCGCCATCGGCCCGGGGAGCAGCGTGCTGAAGTCGAGAACGCGAAGCCCGGCGAGGGGTTGCATGCGGTAAGCGGAAAGCCAAGGTGGGTCGAAGCCTGCATTCTACCGGGCCGGCCTCAAGTATTCGATCCGCGGGACGAAAGTGCATCGGAGGAGTTTCATCGGCCACCCCCTCCCAAGAGAACAGACAATGCTCCTAAAAGCCCGAAAAGAGTCGCGGAGCGCAGGCGTCGAGGCGATACCGGGCGGTCCTCCGCCCGAGATCACGCTGGAAGAGATCTGGAACGGCATCGCCCAGAATCAGTTCTTCCCGTACTTCCAACCCAAAGTCATTCTCCGCGGCATGCAGCTCGTCGGCGTCGAAGCGCTGATGCGCTGGAATCACAGCGAGCGCGGCCTGCTGCCGGCCGGCGTGTTCCTGCCGACGGTTGCCGACAACCACCTGTTCGACGACCTGACCGCGATCATGCTGGAGAAGGCCATCGGGCAGTGCCGCAAGTGGCGGCGTCACGGGCTGGAGGTGCAGATGTCGGTGAACCTCTCGCCCGATCTGCTGCTGAGCCCCGGGCTCGCCGATCGTATCGAGGCGAAGATCATCGAGCACGGCATCGAGCACGAGAGCCTCGTCATCGAAGTGCCGGAGGCAGCCATTGTGCACGATGTTCGCATCGCTCTCGATACCCTGCTGCAGCTCCGCGTGCGCGGATTCGGCCTCGCGATTGACGACTTCGGGACCGGACAGTGCTCACGCGAGCAGCTCGAGCGCATCCCGGCCACCGAGCTCAAGATCGACGGCTCGATGCTTGCGGGCGCTGCCCATCATGTTCAGCGGCGCGCTGCGCTCAAGAAGGGCCTCGACATGGCGCGCGAGCTGAACCTGAAGGTGGTAGCCGAAGGGGTCGAGACGGAAGAAGAATGGGAGCTCGCCAACGAGCTGGGCTGCGACATGGCCCAGGGCTATTTCATCGCGCGCCCAATGCCGGCGGAAGAGCTGGCGGGCTGGAAGCGGACCTGGAGCGCAGATCCCTTCGCCTGAGCTTTTCTCGATTGGCGCGCGAGCGCTGCATCACAGTCCTAAGACCCTCCGGGCCACCGCCGCAACCAGGCAGTTGAGCTGCTCAGCGTCGTTCGCTGCACCGAACACGTAGCGATCGGGGCGCACCACCACTGCGGCACAGCCATGCTGCGCCATCCATGCCGGGAACAGGGTATCGGCCTGTACCACGCGATGAATCTCATCGCCTGCCGAGCGCTCGTATGGCTCCTCGTGTTCCGACCGCGCGATGACAACGCGTTCTCCGCCGAGGCGGCGCCAGAGGTCGCGTGACTCAGGGGTGAGCCAGGCGTGCGCGTGCACGGTAGCCGTGGCGATCAAAAAACGGAACCGCAGCAGATCGTCGAGAAGAATCTCACCGTCGCCCGCATTTCTTATTTTCGGCTGCACGAATAACGTGCCTGATGCTCGCGCTCTCGGATCACGGTCGATGAGCCCGCCCGCAAGGTCCGGAACGTAGCGCTGCCGAATGGTCTCTGCCTCTCCGCGTTCCAGTTGGCCGCGCAGCACTCCGTCGCGGACGCGTGCCGCCTCGGCGTCGAGCTCGCCGATGATCAGGCCGAATTCCTTGGCCGTTGCCACCAGCTTGCGCACGTGCGGTTTGCGCTCCTCCTCGTAGGTGTCGAGCAGCGCGTCGGGCGCCCGGTCTTGCAGGACCATCGTCAGCTTCCAAGCGAGGTTGGCCGCATCGCGAATACCGGCGCACATGCCCTGCCCGAGAAAAGGCGGCGTCTGGTGGCACGCGTCGCCCAGAAGAAAGACGCGGCCATGCCGCCAGCGCTGCGCGACGACGGCATGGAAGCGATACACGGCGGAGCGCCAGATCTCGAAGCAGGATGGATCGGCGAAACGCGCGATCTGCCGAATCACGTTCTCGTGCCGGCCGAACTCCTTCGGATCCTCTCCGGGCAGGAGCTTGATCTCCCAGCGGCGCAGGCTGCCGGGGCCGGGAATGAAGCTCGACGGCCGCGACGGCCAGCAGTACTGGATGCTGCGCGGCGGCAGGTCGACCGCTTCCCGGATCAGCGTGTCGACCACCATCCACCATTCGTCGAACCCAAGGTCCTCCAGTGGAATGTCGAGCTGCTTGCGCACGAAGCTGTTGGCGCCGTCGCAGCCCAACAGCGCGCGCGCGTGCAGAACGCGCTCCTCTCCTCGCGCTGTGTCGCGAACCGTCAGCGCTACGCGTTCCTCATCCTGCGTGAAGCTAGCGCCGACATGACCAAGGAATACATCGGTCCCCGCTGCAGCAGCGCCCTCACGCAGCAGGCGCTCGAGTTCGGGCTGCACGAACGTGATGGTGGGTGACCAGCCGAGCGGATAAGGCGGGGGCATCGGGTCGAATTTCTTGATGACGCTCCCGTCGACACCGAGGTAGTGCGTCCCTCGATGGGGTGCGGTGAACTCCGCAATGCGATGCGCCAACCCGCAAGCCTGGAAAACGCGCATGGCCTCGTGGTCGAAGGTCAGCGCGCGGGGCTTGTCGTAGATGCCCCGCTCGGCGTCGATCACTGCCACGTGCAGGCCTCGTCGCGCCAGCAGGTTGGCCATGGTCGCGCCCACCGGCCCGAAGCCGACGATCAAGGCATCGTAGGTCATCGGCGTCGTATCATATCGCACTGACCGCAGTCACCTCGGCCGCGAACACATGATCTTTGCACGCCAATGAAGCGGCCTGATTATCGCCCCTTCGTTCCCGGCCCTGGGCAGTCGCGCATTGCCGGAGCGACTCCGCGCGGGCATACGCAAGCCCGGCTGCAAAACCCGCGCGCCAAGGAGCTGTTCGGCGGATGGGCTGAGCTCGCGAAAGCGCCGTTCACCGGCGTGACAACCGATGGCCGCGTCGTTCCCGGGCTGTTTTCCCTGCAGGCCGCCGACGCTCCGACGGCGGAAATGATGATCGCTGCGACTGCGTTGCTCGCCGTGGTATCACCGGCGCAGCGCGCGGCGATGAGCTTTCCCGTCGAATCCGATCTATGGCGCGGCTGGCAGAACACCGAGCTCTACGTGGAAGACTACGGGCTGCGGCTGGACGAAACGAACGAGCGCACGCGAGATGCAGCCATGAATGTGCTGCGTGCAAGCCTGAGCGCGAAGGGCTACGAGACCTCGCGCGACGTGATGCGGCTCAATCAGTTTCTCGGTGATCTCGTGGGCGGCCCGGCCGTGCTTGGCGAATGGAGCTATACCTTCTGCCTGTTCGGCGAGCCGTCGATGAGCGAGCCGTGGGGCTGGCAGCTGTTCGGACACCATCTCACGCTGAGCTGCTTCGTGCTGGGCCGTCAAATGGTGCTCACGCCTGCCTTCCTGGGTGCCGAACCGACCTATGCGGACGTTGGCCCGTTCGCGGGCATCAACCTGTTCGGGGACGAGGAGCGGGCTGGGCTTGCGCTCATGCGATCGCTGTCTGCGGCGCAGCAGCGCCAGGCCATCGTCGCTCGTTCGATGGTCGGCGGCGATCTCCCTCCGGGACGCCGGCACTTCGCGGATAACCTGCACCTGGGCGGCGCGCATCAGGACAACCGCATCATTCCGTATGAAGGCCTGCGAGGCTCAGCGCTGTCCTCGCTGCAGCGTCGAACGCTGCTCGACCTGATCGCGCTCTACGTCGCACCGCTGCTGGCGGGCCCGCACGCGGCCCGCATGGAGGAAATCGAGCGGCACCTCGCAGATACGCATTTCTGCTGGATCGGCGCCCACGACGAGGCGAGCGTGTTCTATTATCGGGTCCAAAGCCCGGTGGTCATGATCGAGTTCGACCACCACATTGGTGTGTTCCTCACCAACGCAGAGCCTGCGAAATTCCACGTTCACACGATCGTGAGGACACCGAACGGCAACGACTACGGGATCGACCTGCTGCGGCTGCATTACGCGCAGTCGCCGCATCACCGCTAGGGCGGGGGGTGAGGGCCCCTTGCGGGAGAGGGTTGGGTGAGGGGTAGCGACTTAAGGAGCAGCAATGGATCTCGGAATCAAGGGGCGCAAGGCCATCGTTTGCGCCTCCTCTCAAGGGCTCGGCCTGGCCTGCGCGACGTCGCTGGCGCGCGAGGGCTGCGTCGTTTTCATCAATGGCCGCGACGAATCGAGGCTCGCTAGAGCCGCGCGCGAGATGGAGGGCAACACCGGCGCGCGAGCGACGGCGGTCGTGGCCGACATCAACACCGAGGTTGGGCGGGCGAAGCTGGTGGCCGCCTGTCCCGAGGCGGATATTCTCATCAACAACAACGCCGGGCCGACGCCGGGAGAGCTCAAGGCGTGGGATCACGCGATCTGGCTGGCGGCTCTCGAGGCCAACATGCTTGCGCCGATCCTGCTCATCCGTGCGCTGCTGCCGGGCATGCGTCAGCGCGGGTTCGGGCGCATCGTCAACATCACCTCCGCGATGGTTAAGTCACCACGGGCGCAAATGGGACTTTCGACCGCGGCACGCGCCGGTCTCACCGCACTCAGCAAGTCCCTCGTGCCGGAGGTGGCCAAGGACAACGTAACGATCAACAATCTGTTGCCCGAGCGCATCGACACCGGCCGTCAGCGCTTCATGGCGGAGCGCATGATGAAGATGGAGAACATCAGCTACGAGGAGGCGCGGAACCGCATCGTCGAAACGATCGCCGCGAAGCGCTTTGGACGGCCGGAAGAGTTCGGCGACGCCTGCGCTTTCCTGTGCAGCGCGCAGGCGGGCTTCATCTCCGGCCAGAACCTGCAGCTGGACGGCGGCTCGTATCGGGGCCTCGTATGAACGGATAGCGCAAAGCCGGACGGGCAGGCGTATCGTTTGCGTGCGTCGCTCGAGGACGGCAGACCTTGCCCAGGGGGAGGTGACGGGGGCCGGCTTCCGGAGCGAACGACCGAAATCAACCCGAACAGGGAGGAGACCTATGAATACCGATCGCCGCACGTTCCTGAAGGCGGGAGCGGCGCTGCTGGCCAGCGGTGCTGCGGGAAGCGCATACAGCGAAGGATATCTGCGGAGCAACGCCGATGCGTTGTTGCAACGCGCCGCCGACACGGGCGACGTTCCGGGCGTCGTCGCTGTCGCCATCGACCGCAGCGGTGTGATCTACGAAGGGGGGTTTGGTCAGCGCATCCTCGGCCAGCCGACCCGCATGTCGCCCGACACCGTAGTCTGGATCGCGTCCATGACCAAGGCGGTAACCGGTACTTGCGCGATGCAGCTGGTCGAGCAGGGCAAGGTGGATCTGGACAGCCCCGCGGCGCGCTGGGTGCCGCCTCTTGGCCGAGTACAGGTGCTGGACGGCTGGGATGGAGACGGCCAGCCGATCTTGCGCGCGCCCAAGCGCCCTATCACTTTGCGCCATCTCCTGACTCACACGGCAGGATTCGCCTATGACCTGTGGAGCGAGGAGCTGGTCCGCTACCAGAAGCTGAAAGACATCCCGGGTATCGGCAGCTGCAAGAACATCGCGTTGACAACGCCGCTGCTCTTCGATCCGGGCGAGCGCTGGGAGTACGGAATCGGCATCGACTGGGCCGGGAAGATGGTCGAGGCCGTCAGCGGCAAGAAGCTCGGTCAATACATGCAGGAAAACATCCTGGATCCACTCGGGATGTCCAACACGGCCTTCAAGATCACGCCCGACATGCGCAGCAGGCTGGCGAAGATCCACGCACATGGCGCCGACGGCAGCTACACCCCGATCGATTTCGAGCTGCCGCAGGAACCCGAATTCGAGATGGGCGGCGGCGGCCTGTACTCGACCGCGGGTGATTACGCCAAATTCATCGGCGTCTTCCTGAATCGCGGGAGCGGCAACGGCAACCAGGTGCTGAAGCCGCAGACGGTGGAGCTCATGTCGCACAACGCCATGGGCAGCCTCAAGGTGACCATGCTCAAGACGGCGATGCCTAACCTGACCAACGACGCGGAGTTCTTCCCGGGCATGCCGAAGAACTGGGGCTTGACTTTCATGATCAACGAAGAAACCGCCCCGACCGGGCGTACGCCGGGCAGCCTGGCGTGGGCAGGATTGGCGAACACCTATTTCTGGGTCGACCAGAGCAAGGGCATCGGCGGGGTATACCTGACGCAGGTTTTGCCCTTCGCGGACAGCAAGGCGCTGCCGCTGTTCTTCGCCTTCGAGAAAACGGTCTATCAATCGGCAGGCTAGCCGGGGCGTCGCGAACGATTTCCACCTCTCTCCCGCGGCCGGGAGGGGGAGGTGCGCGGGGTTACGCTGCTCGAGGCCGCTCCGGCCCCATCAGGCCAGAGATCGAAGCAGCGGTCTGCTTGAGCAGCGGCAGCACCTCCTGCGTCAGCTTCTGGATCGGCCAGCGCGAGGCGTGCGTGCCGATGTTGAGAGCTGCAGCTACGCGCGCGCTGCTGTCCACAATGGGCGCTGCGATCGAGCGCAAGCCCCTCTCGAGCTCCTGATCCACCAGCGCCCACCCCTGCCTGCGCACGAGATCGATCTCCCGCAGCAGTGCACCCGGTTCGCTGATCGTCTTGGGTGTGTACTTTTGGAGAGGAGAGGCCTGCTCGAGCAGCCGCTTCACCTCTTCGGGAGCAAGTCCGGCCAGCAGCACCCGCCCCATCGATGTGGCGAAAGCGGGCAGCCGTGTGCCGATTCCCAGGTTGATGGACATGATACGCGCTGCTGTCGGCACCCGCGCCACGTACACGATCTCGCTGCCGTCCAGCACCGCGATCGAGCACGACTCGTGGACGCGCTCCACCAGCTCGACCATATAGGGTTGGCCGAGCTGCCAGAGGCTCCTCGAGTGCAGATAGGCGAAGCCCAGATTCAACGCGCGCGGCTGCAGGCTGAAGCGCTTGCCGTCAAGGCCGGCATAGCCCAGCTCCACCAGAGTGAGCAAAAGACGGCGTGCGGTGCCGCGCGACAGGCCTGTCTTCTTCGCCACGTCGCTCAAGGTCATCGACGGCGAACGGGCATCGAACGCTTCGATCACCGCCAGGCCCTTGGCCAGCGCGCGTACGAAGTCGCTTTGCGCTTGCTGCGTTGCAAATGAGCCGACTGCGGCCGACTGCGCTACGGTCGCTGCGTTGCGGCGGGCCGCCGCGCTCGCCCTGGGATGGGCAGGTCTTGACAGAGAGTCGGGGCTCGGCATAATGAGTTCGTGTCTCGGACGTCTGTCCGCATCGCGAACAAATTAGCATCAAACGGCTGGAGGAGCAAATGGGATTCACCACCGTGTTCGGCTCCCTCTCGAGGTACGAGAAGGGGACGATGGAGATCATCAACGACAACCCCAAGTACTACGTCTTTTCCAACGTGTTCGAGGTTGCCGCCAAGGCCAAGCCGTACGAAAAGGTGGCGGTCGCGAAGAATCTCGAGTACGTGATCGAAGCCATCCGCGCCGAAGGAATTTCACCATGGATGGCGTGTGCGCATGACGAGTTCGTGGTGGTGATGGACGGTGAGGTCGAGGTCGAGTACATCAAGCTCGACAACCCCGACTCCATCGCGCCGTCCGGAAAAGAAGGCACCGTCCACGTGCAGGGCGAGCCGAAAGGCAAGCGCATGGGCAGCGTCCGGCTCAAGCGCGGTCATCAGGCGCTGCTGCCCAAGGGCGCCGCGTACCGCTTCAAGGCGTCCAAGCCCAGCGTCATGATCCAGCAGACGATCCAGGGCCCACTCACGGTGCAGAAGTGGGGCGAGATCTGCTACCACTGACGACTGACCACCCCGTCACCTTCGCGTGGGCAGGCCGTGCACTCTTCGTCACCACAAGCCGCGAGAATTTTCCGGTGCTTGGACGTAGCCCGTTGCCTGCTGGCGCGCTTCCGGGGTCAGATCCCCAGCAAGCTGGGGCCCCTCTTCCACCCTCCAACACGCCTACCCCTCCTTGACTAAGGAGGGGAGATAAACAAAGTTGCAGGAGCCATGCACATGAACGCCCCAGTCGAGATCAAGCTGCCCGAGAAGATCGCCGGTTACCGCACGTTCACGCTCGGCCAGTTCAGCTTCCAGCGCGACGAGTACTTCGTCACCATCACCTGGCCAGCCAGGGGCCAACGCCAGTCGCACACCATGAGCGCGGATGCGTTTCTGCGCGCGATGATGCGCGACGTGGCGTGGGGCTTCTTCTACGGGCTGGTCAATTTCGACTCCGTTTTCGGCACGCGTAACTTGTACGGCCGTGTCGAGCTCTTCGCCGGACGCTACAACGAGGCGATCCACAAGGCCGGGCTGTCGTACGTGGAGGTATTCGACACGCCGCCGGCCATGGCCAAATTCAAGGAGATCCTGGGCGATTGGGTGAACGAGGGCTTCGACCCGTTCGCGGCGCCGGCGGAAACGGGAGCGGCGGCCGCGTTCGGCGAAAAGCGCGGCAACAACCTCAAGGCGATCGACCGCTTCCGCGTGGCCACGAAGCGCATGCCCGGCCTGGAGGGAGATTCACCGCTGCGCGACGACTTCGCGGTCAACCGCGCATTCGCCGACGTCGTGCAGGACGAACCCGAGATCAAAGCCGAGCCGGGCTTCGAGAAGGAACTGCACGCATTCAATTTGTTCAAGTACCTGTCGCGCTCGGACGTGACCTGGAACCCGTCCGTCACCTCGGTCTGCAAGCAGAGCCTGTTCTGTCCCACCACCGAGGAATACATTCTGCCCATCATCCACGGCAACGACCGGGTCGAGTGGTTCGTGCAGCTCTCCGACGAGATCACCTGGGAGGTGAGCGACCGCGAGACCGGCCGCCCGCGCGCGAGGGTCACCATGAAGGCAGGCGACGTCGCGGCCATGCCTGCCGACATCCGTCATCAGGGCTTCTCCAAGAAGCGCTCCATGCTGCTGGTGTGGGAGAACGCCAACCCGGATCTGCCCAAGCGTTACGAGCGTGGCGAGCTGCCGCCGTATCCGGTGGAATTCTGAGGTTTGGAACCCTCTCCCCTTGCGGGAGAGGGCAGGGTGAGGGGTGCGGAGGCGCGTGCAAGCCATCCAGAACAAGCTGTTCATCGACGGTGAGTTCGTCGACTCGGAGGCGCGCGCGCGCATCGCGGTCCTCAATCCGCACGACAACTCGCTGATCACCGAGGTCGCCGAGGCAAAGAAAGCGGATATCGACCGTGCGGTCGATGCAGCCCGCCGAGCCTTTCCAGCCTGGGCCAGGCTGGCGGCCGCGGAGCGCGGGCGCCTGCTGCTCAAGCTCGCGGACGCGATCGAGTCGCGCGCCAGCGAGCTGGCGGAGCTCGAGACGCTGGACACCGGCCATCCACTGCGCGACACCAAGGGCCTGGATGTGGCGCGCACGGCGTTCACTTTCCGCTATTTTGGCGGCATGGCCGACAAATTTCAGGGCAGCGTGGTGCCGGTGGAGCAGGGATTCCTGAACTACGTGCTGCGCGAGCCGCTGGGCGTGGTGGGCCAGATCGTACCGTGGAACTTCCCGCTGATGTTCACCAGCTGGAAGATGGGCCCGGCGCTCGCCGCGGGCAATGCGGTCGTGCTGAAGCCGGCGGAGCTCACGCCGCTGTCGAGCCTTCGCATCGCGGAGCTAGCGCGCGAAGTCGGTTTTCCCAAGGGCGTGATGAATGTCGTGCCCGGCTACGGCAACGTGGCCGGACAGTACCTCGCCGAGCACCCGGGTGTGGACAAGATCGCCTTCACGGGGTCGACCGTTACCGGGCGCAAGATCGTGCAGGCCTCGGCCGGGAACTTGAAGCGCGTGCAGCTCGAGCTGGGCGGCAAGGGCGCGAATATCGTGTTCGACGATGCCAACCTCCTGGCGGCGGTGAACGGCTCCGCGTTCGCCATCTTCCACAACCAGGGTCAGGCCTGCATCGCCGGCTCGCGGATGATCTTGCACGAGAAGATCGCGGACGCCTTTCTCGACAAGTTTCTCGCGCTGGCGCGCTCGATCCGTCTGGGCAATCCGCTCGATCCAGCGACGGAGATGGGCCCGCTCACGTCCACGCTGCATCGCGACCGCGTGCTGAGCTACGTGAAAGTCGCGAGGGAAGAAGGCGGCGAGATTCTGCTCGGCGGCAAGGCCCCCGAGCGCCAGGAACTCGCCAAAGGCTGCTACGTCGAGCCGACGGTTGTGCGAGCCAGCGCGCGCTCCCGCGTGTCGCAGGAGGAGGTGTTCGGCCCATTCGTCACGGTGACAACGTTCCGCGACGACGAGGAGGTGATCGCCATCGCGAACGGCACGGAGTACGGGCTGGGCGGAGGGCTGTGGACCACCAACCTCGCACGCGCGCACCGGCTGGCTGCGGCGATGCGCTCGGGCATGGTGTGGATCAACTGCTACAAGCGCGTCAATCCCGGCTCGCCGTTCGGAGGCGTGGGCCGTTCGGGCTATGGCCGCGAGATGGGATTCGAAGCCATGCACGATTACACCGAAGCCAAGTCGGTGTGGGTCAACGTGGACGCGCAGATTCCTCCTTTTTACCCGCGCTGAGCCAGCCATGATCGACAAGATCGTTTCGTCCGTCACGGAGGCCCTCGCGGACGTGCCCGATGGCGCCACGATCTTGATCGGCGGCTTCGGGCCGGCCGGCATGCCGGCGGAGCTGATCGACGGCCTCATCGCGCAGGGGGCGAAGGATCTGACCATTGTCAACAACAACGCGGGCAACGGCGAAACCGGACTCGCTGCGCTGCTCAAGGCGCGGCGCGTGCGCAAGATCCTGTGCTCTTTCCCGCGTCAGGTTGATTCGCATATCTTCGATGCGTTGTACCGTGCCGGTGAGATCGAGCTAGAGCTGGTGCCGCAAGGCAACCTGGCCGAGCGCATCCGCGCCGCGGGAGCCGGCATCGGCGGCTTCTACACGCGCACGGGCTACGGCACACTGCTCGCTGAGGGCAAGGAAACGCGCACCATCGACGGCCGCGGTTACGTGCTCGAGCATCCGATCCGCGCCGACTACGCATTGATCAAGGCCGAGGCCGCGGATCGCTGGGGCAATCTCGTTTTCCGTAAGACGGCCCGCAACTTCGGTCCAGTCATGGCAACCGCGGCC
>DASPUW010000180.1:0-14757 GCA_035622675.1 Burkholderiales bacterium
GCTCCCGGTGAGCGCGGTGGCCGGCGGCAAAGTGACCACGATCGAAGGTCTCAGCGCCAAAGGCGATCACCCGGTGCAGAAAGCGTGGCTCAAGCACATGGTGCCGCAGTGCGGGTACTGTCAGAGCGGGCAGATCATGCACGCGGCTTCGCTGCTCAAACTGAATCCCAAGCCCAGCGACGAAGACATCGACGCCGGCATGGCCGGCAACATCTGCCGGTGCGGAACCTACACCCGTATTCGCGCGGCCATCAAGGAAGCCGCCGGCGCCAAGGCGTGAGCACGATCGAAAACCTGAGTCGCAGGACGTTCCTGAAAGGAACGGCCGCGCTGGGCGGCGGTTTCGCGCTCGGATTGATCCTGGATCCGTTCCGGCCGCATCCGTTCTACGGCGGCTTCATCGGCAGCGCGGAAGCCGCCGACGCTGCTCCTCCTCCCGCGGGAACATTGAGCCCGAACGTCTTCGTTTCCATCGACAACATGGGCACCGTCACGATCGTCGCGCATCTTTCGGAGATGGGTCAGGGTGTGCGCACCAGCTTGCCGACGATCCTGGCCGATGAGCTCGAGGCCGACTGGGGCCGGGTCAAGATCGAACAGGCGGTGGGCGACAAGATCTATGGAAGCCAATATACCGACGGCTCGCGCAGCGTGCGCCACAACTACGAACGCATGCGCGAGTTCGGCGCAGTCGCGCGGACCATGCTGGTTCAGGCAGCGGCTATTCAGTGGGGTGTGCCCGCGGCGGAGTGCAAGGCGCAGAACCACAGGGTAGTGCATGCGCCGAGCGGAAAATCGCTCGACTACGGACAGCTGGTGGACACCGCGGCCACGCTCGCGGTACCGAGTGTGAAGCAGGTCACGTTCAAGGACCCCAAGGATTTCCGCTATATCGGCAAGCCGCTGCCGAGTGTGGACCTTCCCGACATACTGGTGGGCAAAGCGGTCTACGGCATCGACATCAGGCTGCCCGGCATGCTCTACGCAGTCGTGGAGCATTGCCCCGTGACCTACGGCAAGGTCAAGTCTTTCGATGCCACCGAGGCCTTGAAGGTCGCCGGAGTCAAGAAGGTGGTGGAAATTCCGCAAAACCAGCCACCGATCGTATTCAACACCCTAGGCGGCGTTGCGGTGATCGCGACCAACACCTGGGCCGCGAACGAGGGACGCAAGAAGCTCAAGATCGAGTGGGATTACGGCCCCAACGCGGGCTACGACTCCGATGCCTTTCGCAAGGACATGGAGGAGGCGACCGCCAAGGACTGCAAAGTCGTGCGCACGGAGGGCGACGTGCGGGGCGCGTTGGCGGATGCAAACAAAGTGGTCGAGGCGGACATCTACGTTCCCCACTTCGCGCATGCGACGATGGAGCCGCCGGCTGCGGTTGCGCTGGTCAAGGACGGCAAGTGCGAGCTGTGGTCCTCCTGCCAGGACCCTCAGGCAGTGCGCTCGACCGTGGCCGGAGCCATCGGGTTCGAGGAGAAGAACGTCACCTCGCACGTGGCGCTGCTGGGCGGCGCGTTCGGGCGCAAGTCGAAACCGGATTTTGCGGCAGAAGCGGCGATCCTGGCTCGCCAGCTCGCGGTGCCAGTGAAGGTGACCTGGAGCCGTGAGGACGATCTGCAGCATGCCTACTACCATGCTTGCAACGCGCAGCGCATCACAGCCGGCCTGGATGCGAGCGGCAAGGTCGTGGCGTGGCACGCCCGCTCCGTTTTCCCGACCATCTGGTCGACCTTCGAGAAGACGGACCCCGAGTACGGACACAAGATCGAGCTGAGCTTGGGCTACCTCGACCTGCCCTACGCTGTTCCCAACATTCAGCTCGAGAATGGCAAGGCTAAAGCGCACGTACGCATCGGCTGGCTGCGCTCGGTCAACAACATTCCGAACGCCTTCGCGCACAACACCATGGCCAACATGCTGGCGGAGGCAGCCGGCCGCGACCCGTACGAGTACCTGCTGGAGCTGATCGGGCCCGACCGCGTGCTGGATCTGTCGAGCACCGATTACTGGAACTACGATCAGACCTACGACGAGTATCCGATCATGACTGCCCGGCTGAAGAACGTCGTGCGGGTGGCGGCGAAGAACGCCGGCTACGGCAAGAAGCTGCCTCCGCGCCAGGCGATCGGGCTGGCCGTGCACCGCAGCTTTACCACCTACGTGGCGACTGCGGTTCACGTCAAGGTCGACAAGGACGGCAGGGTCTCCGTTCCCCGCGTGGATGTGGCCTGCGACGCGGGCCGGGTGATCAACCCGGACCGGGTGAAGTCTCAGATGGAAGGCGCTTGCATCTACGGCATGAGTGCGTGCGTCACCGAGATCACAGCCAAGGAAGGCCGGATCCAGCAATCCAACTTCAGCGAGTACCCGGTGGTGCGCATGCCCGACGCGCCGCGGGAGATCCACGTCCACATCGTCGACGCGGGCAATTATCCGCTGGGAGGCGTCGGCGAGCCGGGCACACCGCCATTCGCGCCGGCCCTGTGCAACGCCATCTTCGCCGCTACTGGGAAGCGTATCCTCGAGCTCCCGATCAACCAGGGCAAGCTCGCCGTCTGACACCAAGCGGCGCGGAAAACGCGGAGACGTCCCGGCTTCCGGGGCGACGGCAGGCTCAGCGCCTGGCGTCGAGCCACTGCAACATGGCGTCCAGGCCGAGCACATAGGAGTGCAGGCCGAAGCCGTCGATCGTGCCGACCGCCGCCGGGGCGACCGCGGAAACAAGCCCACGCTTGGCGATGTTAGTCATGTGCACTTCGACGTAGGGGAAGGGCAGGGTCGACACGCAATCGCGGAGCGCGTGGCCGGCATAGGTAAAGCCCGCCGGGTTCATCACTAGCCCATCGAAGCCTTCGTCTGCCGCGCGGTACAGGCGGGCGATAGCTTCGCCCTCGAGGTGCGTGTAGAAGATATCCAGCTCGAATCCCTTCGCGCGCGCATGCTGTTGCAGCATTGCATCGAGCTCGGCTGCGCTGACCGTGCCGTAGATCTCCGGCTGTCGGCGGCCCAGGTAGCTCATGTTCGCGCCTTGCACCAGCAGGATCCGGCGCACGGCGGCCTACCCGAGCGTCACAACGAAATCGAACCGGCCGGTCTGCACGCCACCGGCGTCGGAAATCGACAGCAGCAGCTCCGGCCGGAACAGGAAGTCATCCCGGTTCCCGGGCTCATTCGGAAAGTAGAGCTGCGTGGTGAGGACCGGGCGGCCCGGTGCCTGGACCTTGACGTGAATATGGCGCGTCCGGCCCGGATAAAGCCCGGGCACGATCGTTTCGAGCCGATAGCGCCCGGAGCTGTCGGCGAACTGGTGGCCGCGCAGGCGATACCCGCTGTTGTCGTAATTTCCGGCGTCGTCGCACTGCCAGAAATCCAGCAACGCGCCCTCGACCGGCTGGCAAGCCGTGGACAGCACCAGCCCGCTGACGATGCACCGCGTTCCACCCACTCCGGTGTCGAGTAGCGATGTCCGGCGCGGCGAGCGGGGCCTGAAGAATGGGCCTTCCATCTGACGCGGGGTAGATTCCTCGCCGTGTCCACACGCCGGCGTGGGCGCGTGCTCCTGCGCGCGGGAACGGCGGATGTCCCACACCGACAGAGCGAGCGCGGGGAGCGCCGCACCCAGGCGGAGAAGATTGCGGCGGTCAGCGCTGCGACGGCGATCAGGCATGGTGCTTCCCTCTTGGTAGCCGCATCGTACACCACGCTTGCCAAGCGGCGCGCGAGCGCCGAGACTGCGCTGCATCGCGTTTGAGGGCTCGGAGGCCGAGCATGAGCAAGCTGAGAATCATGGTGTCGCGTCATTCCGCGTTCTACAGCCCAGTGCTGGCGGCCGTCACCGCTGGTTTCTTGAAGGACGAGGGATTCGAGCCGAGCTACGCCGTGGTGCCGCCGGGACGGACAGTCGCGCAGGTCCTCGCTGCAGGCGAGATCGACGTCGCACAATCCGCGGTGTCCGCAAGCTGGGCTGCGTTGGAGCAGGGCAAACCGTCACCGTTGGTTCACTTCGCGCAGATCAATCAGCGCGACGGTTTCGTGATAGCGGGACGCCGCGCCGACCCCGCTTTCCAGTGGAGCAAGCTGCTGACTGGCGGATTCATGTTCGTGCACGGCGGCCAGCCGCAGGCCATGCTGGCTTACGCCATGCATCTGCGCGGTGTGAATCTGGCGGATGCGCAGAGCGTCAACCACGGCGGCACCGAGGACATGTTGAGCGCTTTTCGCGGCGGCGAGGCGGCCTGGTTTCACGAGCAGGGGCCCTATCCGCAACAGCTCGAGCACGAGGGCCTCGCGCACATCGTGGCCTCTGTCGGCGAGGCAGTCGGCCCGGTCGCTTTCAGCAGCGTCGCCGCTTCCAGCGACTGGCTGGCCCGCCCCGAAGCGAAGCGTTTCATGCGCGCCTACCGCAAGGCGCGCGCCTGGGTCGCGAGCGCGCCGCCGGCCGAAGTTGCGGCGTCCGAGCAATCCATGTTCCCGGGAATTCACCGCGACGCGCTGACTCGCACCATCGCCTACTACCAGAGCCTGGGCAACTGGGGTGGTAGCGTGACGATCGCACCAGAGCCGTACGAAACCGCGCTAGACGTCTTCAGTCATTCCAAGCTGATCACGCGGCGCCACCCCTACAGCAAGGTAGTCGTTGCACCGCCCGACGCTTAAGGTTTGATCAACGCGACGCGCACCTCATTGCCGTGCATGCGCAGCGATGACTTGGGCTACGCAAGCGGTCAGGCGCTTCGCGTAGCTGATGTGCAGAAATTCGTTCGGCCCGTGGGCATTGGAC
This sequence comes from Burkholderiales bacterium, assembly GCA_035622675.1. Taxonomy (GTDB): domain Bacteria; phylum Pseudomonadota; class Gammaproteobacteria; order Burkholderiales; family SHXO01; genus SHXO01. Next base: position 4,787 of record DASPUW010000180.1, read on the forward strand.
TTGGGTCCCAGCACGCCCGTGATGAGAAATTGCGCCGCCGGGAAGTGCTCGCCCAGCATCGCCATGAAAGGAATGGTTCCGCCCTCCCCTGACATCATCGCCGGGCGGCCATAGTGATCCTGGGAAGCGGCGTTCAGTGCCGCCTGCAACCAAGGCGCCGTCGCCGGTGCATTCCAGCCGGTGGCATCCTGGTCGGACTCGAACGCAACTTTGCTGCCCTCAGGCGGCTCAGCCTCGAGTATGCGCTTCAAGTCGCGCACAGCCTGCGCTCCGTCCACGAGCGGTGGGATGCGCAATGACAGCTTGAGCGATGTTTTCGGCCGCAGGACATTGCCGGCGTCGCAAATCGGAGGAATTCCGTCGGCTCCGATGACGCCGAGAAAAGGCCGCCAGGTGCGATTGAGCACGGCCTCGCCGGGGTCACGCACCATCGCGCGCGTGCCGCCGGCGAACGGGAATCGAGCCCACATACCTTCGCCGAGAACGGCTCCGGCCTGACGGGCCTGCTCGACGCGCTCGGGTGGAATCGTGCAGTGGAACTCGGCTGGGAGGATCCGACCGCTCGTCGAGTCCTCCAGGCGTTCCAGCAGGCGGCGTGCGATGCGGAACGAGGAAGGTACGATGCCGCTCGCATCGCCCGAGTGCACGCCTTCGGTCAGCACCTCGACGGTGAGCGTACCGGCGGCGAGGCCGCGCAGAGAAGTGGTCATCCAGAGCTGGTCGTAATTCCCGCAGCCCGAATCGAGGCCGATGACGAGGTCCACCTTGCCAAGCCTTGAACCCAGCTGCGCGAGGTAGGCGGGCAGATCGTAGCTGCCGCTCTCCTCGCAGCATTCGATCAGGCCCACACAGCGCGCGTGCGGGATCCCCTGAGAGCGCAGCGCGCACAGCGCCGTGAGCGCGGCGAACACCGCGTAGCCGTCGTCGGCAGCACCACGCCCGTACAGCTTGTCGCCCTCCAGCACAGGCGTCCACGGTCCGGTGCCGTCGCGCCAGCCCACCATCTCCGGCTGTTTGTCCAGGTGCCCGTAGAGCAGCACAGTGCGATCGCCCGTGCCGGCAAGCTCGAACAGCAGCAGCGGAGTGCGGCGGGGAAGGCGCAGCACTTCGACGCGCAAGCCGGGAAGCGGTTGCGAGCGGCACCATTGCTCCGCCAATGCGACGGCGGCCTCGATGTGACCGTCAGCCTGCCAGCGCGCGTCGAAGTGAGGCGACTTGCACGGAATGCGGATGTACTCGATCAGCCGCGAGATGATCTCGCGATCCCATTGGTTGGATACGAACTGGCCGACCGCTCTGGCGTCCATCAGCGCCTGCTCCGGCTGCCTCAGGCGGGCTGGATAGTGAAGCCCACGACGTCGAAGTCGTCGCCGCGCTCGACCACCCGACGCGGATTGATCGGATAGCTGCGCTCGTGGATGCGCATGGCGTACGACTGACTCCAGGACAGTGCGTTGCGCCCTACAATCAGCATGACCTCCGCGCCCGTCAGACTGGTCTGCGTCTCGGCCGGGAGCAGCACGCCGGACTGCTCGGGACCGGACCCATCCAGCGGAAGCAATTGCACCGCGACGCTGCCGCGCGCCAGCACCTGCACGCCGACCACTCGGCGCCCCATCTCGTCGGTCGACAGGCGCCGGATCACACCCACGCTCCACGCAGCGGGCCAGGTGGGTTTGGCGGCAATCAACGAACCGATGGCGAGCCAGTCACGATCGAGAGAGGGCAGTACCGCGCCGAAACCGCCGCTGCTCTCGTTCTCCACCGTCCAGGCCTCGGTGAGCTCGTCGAGATCGGGGCTGCCTTGCTCGGCGTTGACGGCACCGAGCACATGCTCCAGGCCGTGGGCGACGTTCAGCGTCGAAAGCACCCGCTGCCGCAGCTGCGAGCGCGCGGGAGGATCCGGCCCCCAGTGACGCGACAGATGCTGCAGCACCTCCAGCACGAGGGCCGGGTGAAAATCTCCCACCAGGTTGAGCTCGAGCGGCGCGAGGCGCGTCTCTGTTGTGCGCTGAATGAGTCGTTCAGCGATCACGGCGGCATGGCCAGGACCGAAGAAGCGCACGGCGGGCGACGGAGCCATGCCGACTCCAACGCGGTAGGGCGGGCGGCTGGCGTGCAGGTCGACGGCGAAGTGGCAGCCCGTGGCCGGCCGACGATGCAGAAGAAAGAACTCAGCCACGGTGGCGATCACGCGCTCCGCAATCACTTGACTAGCCGGCAGGAGGTTCTCGGTGCCGGACACCGACAGCACCAGTGCGCGCAGATATTCGCGCCGCACGGTGGAATCGCCTGCCATGGCCGGATAGACCTTCAAGCGCTCGCTCATGAAGCGCTCGCGCTCCGCGTAGGCGAACAGCGCCCCCATCCGGGTCCACAACGACGGCTCAACCGCGGCGTAACGTAGCAGCGTCCAGCGCAGCAGGAGGGTCAGTGCGCGAATCGCGCGCGCCGTAATCATCGGCACCAGCGGCGCGACGGCCGCGGCATTCGCTTCACCGGCGTGAAACAGCTGCAGCGAGGTCTCATAGCCGGCAGCGAGCTCGCGCGCGAGGTGCACCACCGCATTCCAGATGCGCCGCTCGCGGTACGTCTGCTGGCGGCCGCCCGCATCCAGATATTCGCGTGTCACCTGCAGCCGCTGCTCCTGCACCAGCTCGTCCAGGCGGTCCACCACCTGGAAAACGCGCAGCGGGTCGGCCTTGATGCCCTGCCGATAGGCCTCGAGCCAGAAGCCAGCCTCCTCGACCCGGCGCAAGGGATCGACCGTGGCCTGGGAGAACCCCAGGAGCTGGCTGTCGAGGGTTTGGTCGTTCATGCAAGCGCACCCGTCCAGCGAGTTGGCAAGGGGCCTACCTCACGATCAGGGGTCATGCGGCAGCGCCTGGCGCAAGCTCCATACCAGGTACTTGGCCTGGTCGCACCCATTGGCCTCTCGCGGAGGCCGCGCTTTCAGCGACCGCATCTGATTCTAATCCCGGACCCGGTCGCACGGTACCTGCAAAGAACCCGTCAGGCAGGGCTGGGCTTCCACTGGGCAGGGCTACAGCGTACGTAGTTGGGTGCGTAGGCCGCCTCGGCGCCGAGGTCGCGCGCCGCATGCCAGGCCCATCTCGGGTCGTCCATGATGCCGCGGGCCAGCGCCACCAGGTCCGCGCGCCCCGCCGCGACGATCTCCTCGGCCTGGCGCGCACGGCTGATCATCCCCACCGCCATCACCGTGAGCCCGGATTCCTTCTTCACCTTCTCGGCGAAGGGAACGTTATACCCCGGCGCGAACGGAATCTGCTGGCGCGGGTCAAGCTGACCCGAGGTGACGTCCATGAAGTCACAACCCAGCGCCTTCAACTCTCTCGCGAGAATGACTGTCTCCTCCGGCATCCAGCCGCCCTCGACCCAGTCGGTGGCCGAGACCCGCACGCCCAGCGGCCGATCCACGGGCCACACCCCGCGCACCGCTTCGAACACCTCGAGGGGGAAACGAATGCGGTTGCGCGTGGCTCCGCCGTATTCGTCATCGCGCTGGTTCGCGAGCGGCGACAAGAATTCGTGCAGCAGATAACCGTGTCCGGCGTGCAGCTCGCCTAGATCGAAGCCGATGCGCGCAGCGCGGCGAGCAGCCTGCACGAACTGCTCCTTGATCTCGCTCAAGCCTGCGCGCGTGAGCGCGGCCGGCGCAGGCCAGCCCGGGCCGAACGGCAGAGGCGAAGGGCCGAGCGTCGTCCACGGGTTTTCATCTGACGCAAGCGGTTTGCCGCCAAGCGCCGGCGGATGCACTGAGCCCTTCCGACCCGAATGCGCGAGCTGGATTCCGAGCTTCGCCACGCCGAAGCGGCGGCAGAAATCGATCACGCGTTTGAGTGTGGCTTCGTTCTCGTCGCTGTACAGACCCAGACAGCGATGCGAGATGCGGCCCGCCGGCGAGACGTGAGTGGCCTCCGTGATGACCAGCCCGGCGGCGCCCATGGCGAATTGCCCGAGATGCATCAGGTGCCAGTCGTTGGCCGAGCCGTCGTCCGACATGTACTGGCACATCGGGGATACGACGATGCGGTTCGCCAGCGCGACGCCGCGCAGCTCGAACGGCATGAACAGCGCGCTCGTCATGGCACGAAGGACCGCAGAGGCACGCCTTACGCGAGCGCCGCGACGTACGACGTCTTCACCGTGGTGAAGAATTCAACTGCATAGCGGCCCTGTTCGCGGGGGCCGTAGCTCGAGCCTTTGCGGCCGCCGAACGGGACGTGGTAGTCCACTCCGGCGGTGGGCAGATTCACCATGACCATGCCGGCCTGGCTGTTGCGGCGGAAATGCGCCGCGTGCTTGAGCGAACTGGTCACGATGCCTGCAGACAGACCAAAGGGCGTATCGTTCGCGAGCTGCAGCGCTTCCTCGTAGTCCTTGGCCGCCACGACCGCCGCTACCGGGCCAAACACCTCTTCGCGGTTGATACGCATGGCATTGCTCGTCTCGGTGAACAACGCGGGCTCGAGATAGAAGCCTTCCTTCTCGCGCTTGAGCAGACGGCCGCCGTAGGTGAGCTTCGCCCCTTCTTTCTTACCCTCCTCGATGTAGAACAGATCTTGGTTGAGCTGGTTCTTGTCCACCACGGGACCGATCTGGGTGCCGGTTTTGAGCGCGTCGTCCACCACCAGGTTCTTGAGCCGCTCCGTCAGCGCGTCGACGAATTTGCCGTGAATGCCCTGCGTCACGATCAGGCGCGAGGAGGCGGTGCAGCGCTGGCCAGTCGAAAAGTAGGCGCCGTTGACAGCCGACTCGACCGCCGTCTTGAGATCGGCATCATCCAGCACCACCAGCGGGTTCTTGCCGCCCATTTCGAGCTGAAACTTGGCCAGCCGCGCAGCCGCTTTCTGCGCGAGCTTGCGCCCGGTGTCGACTGAGCCGGTGAAGCTGATCGCGTCCACTCGCGCGTCATTCACCAGCGCCTCGCCTACCACGCTGCCGCGTCCCATCACCAGGTTGAAAGCACCGGCGGGCAGCCCAGCGCGCGAGATGATGTCCGCCAGCGCCCAGGCCGAACCGGGCACGAGATCGGCGGGCTTGAACACGACACAGTTGCCATAGGCGAGCGCCGGTGCAACCTTCCAGGCCGGAATGGCGGCCGGAAAATTCCACGGCGTGATGATCCCGATCACGCCCAGCGGCTCGCGCGTCACCTCTACGTCGACGCCGGGCCGCACCGAAGGGACCAGTTCGCCCGTGCGCCGCAGAACTTCGCCGGCGAAGAACTTGAAGATGTTGCCCGCCCGCACCACCTCGCCCACACCCTCCGCGAGCGTCTTGCCTTCTTCGCGAGACAGCAGCTTGCCCAGCTCGTCCTTGCGCGCCACGATCTCGGCGCCGACCTTCTCTAGCGCATCAGCGCGCGCCTGCACGTTGAAGGCGCCCCATGCCGGCGCCGCGGCGCGCGCGGCGGCGATCGCCTCCTGGGTCTGGGCCTGATCGGCCTGCGCATACTCGCCGACCACATCGCTCAAGTCCGACGGGTTGATGTTTTTCGACCACGCCGTGCCCGCCACCCACTGTCCGTTGACGTAGTTGGAATGCTGCTGTGCGCCCATGGTGAAATTCCTCAAGTGAGACGGGCGATGCTAGCCAAGCCGCGGGGAAGCGTCAAATGCGCTAGCGCGGAACGGGAAGCACGCGGAACACCATGGGCAGCGACACGGAGAAGCCGTGACCCAGCTCGCATTGCTGAGGTACCGGCGCGCCAAGCGGGAAAACGCGGTCTACCGCACGCTGTGCGGCCTGGTCCAGCAGCTCGCTCCCCGAGCTGCGCTCCAGCCAGCTGCCTTCGAACAGGCCCTCGGAATTGCAGGTTAGAGCGAACCACACCGTGCCCTGAGTACCCGCCTCGCGCGCGGCCTCGGGGTAATCGGCATGGGTCAGGTGGCTGCGCAGCAAGTCGCTTAGCTTGTGCACGCACGCCTCCATCGGGTCCGCGCCCTGTTGAGCGTCGGCCGCTGCCGGCGCGAAGCACAGGACGAGTGCTGCGACGGCGAGCGCACACGCTGATCTTGTTTGCATAGTGTCCTTCAGGTGCCGTTCAGTGCGCTCCAAATACTACCGATTCACGCCAGGACCGTGGTCAGCGTGCAGTCCGCGCGCCCGCTTGGACATGAGAGAATTAGACCTTTACCCGGCCATTACTGTTTCATGCAGCCTGCCACAGCAACCGCCCGCGCCGCCGTGCGGGCCTTGCGCGCCTCCAAGATCCGCGAAGTGGCAAACGCGGGTCTGGGGCGTCAGGACATCGCAGCCTTCTGGTTTGGCGAGCCCGACGAGGTCACGCCCGATTTCATCCGCCAGGCCGCGGTGGACGCGCTCAACGCCGGGGACACGTTTTACACGCACAATCTGGGTATTCCGGAGCTGCGGGAAGCGCTCGCCGCCTATCTGACCCGTCTGCACCGTCCGACCGACGCGTCGAATGTGGCCATCACCAATTCCGGCATGTCGGCATTGATGGTGTCGGCGCAGGCGCTGATCGGTCACGCTGACCGCGTGGTCGCGGTCACGCCGCTGTGGCCGAATCTGGTGGAGATTCCCAAGATTCTGGGCGCCCGCGTCGAAACCGTCGGCTTGAGCTTCACGCCGCAGGGCTGGACGCTCGACCTCACACGCCTGCTCGAGGCACTCACGCCGGCCACCAGTGCAGTGCTGATCAATTCGCCCAACAATCCGACCGGCTGGACTATCGGCCGCGACGCGCAGCGGACTATTCTCGAGCACTGCCGCCGGCACGGTATCTGGATCATCGCGGACGATGCCTACGAACGGCTGTACTTCGGCGCTGCGGCGAACGGCGCGGGGGCAATGGCGCCGTCGTTTCTGGATATCGCGACGGCGGAGGATCGGGTGGTCAGCACCAACACCTTCTCCAAGAGCTGGCTCATGACCGGCTTCCGGCTTGGTTGGATCGCGGCACCGGCCGGGCTCGCGCTGGACCTGCCCAAACTGATCGAATACAACACGTCGTGCGCCCCGCCCTTCGTGCAGCGCGCGGGCGTGGCAGCGCTCGAGCACGGAGAACCCGTGGTCGCGCGCACCGTATCGAGGTTACGTCGCGCCCGGGACTACCTCATCGGGCAGCTGCAGGCGACGCCTGGGATCGAAGCCGCCGCCCCCGAAGGCGCCATGTACGCCTTCTTCCGGGTCCGCGGCCTGGGCGACAGCCTGGCGCTGTGCAAGCGGCTCGTCACGGATGCCGGTCTCGGACTTGCCCCCGGGATCGCGTTCGGACTGGAGGGCGAGGGTTATGTGCGCTGGTGTTTCGCGGCCAGCGAGCAGCGCCTCGCTGACGGGATCAAGCGGCTGCGCCGCGCACTCGAAGCGACGCACCGCTGATCGGGTTAGAGCGAAACATGGATCGCATACCGATCGGCAGCCCCACCCGCTTCGAGATCGCGGCCTGGATCCTCACCGCCGGGACGCTGCTGCTGGTGCTCGAGCTGCACCTGCTTCCCGCTCTGCTGTCCGGGCTGCTGGTCTACGAGCTGGTGCTCATCGTGTCGCGGCGCCTGCGCATCTGGCGCATGGGACACGAGTGGAGCAAGGTGGTTGCCGTCACTGTCCTGACGGTGATCGTGGTCGTGCTCGTCACGCTGATCATCATCGGAGTCATCACCGTGCTGCGCACCGACGTGGGCAGCATTTCGGCGCTGATGCGGCAGATGGCCGAGATCATCGACGGCTCGCGTCGCGCTCTGCCAGCCTGGCTGGTGGACAATCTCCCGGCGAACGCCGACGAGCTGCGGCAAACATCTGCCACCTGGCTGCGCGAGCACGCCCGCGAGCTGCGCGGGGTGGGTACAGATTTCGGCCGGGCGTTCGCACACGTGCTGATCGGCATGATCATCGGCGCCTTCATCTCGTTCAGCGAAGCGCGCTCCACGCAGGAGCTGGGACCGCTCGCGCAGGCGCTGCTCGAACGCGCGGCGCGCCTGGGCAACGCCTTCCGCCGCATCGTGTTCGCCCAGGTGCGCATCTCGGCGCTCAACACCACGCTGACCGCCATCTACCTGACCATCGTGCTGCCGCTGTGCGGCGTGCACCTGCCGCTGAGCAAGACCATGATCGCCATCACGTTCGTAGCCGGGCTGCTGCCAGTGGTGGGGAACCTCATCTCCAACACCGTCATCGTCATCGTGAGCCTGAGCCACTCGCTCTACGCGGCGCTCGGCTCGCTTGCTTTCCTGATCGTGATCCACAAACTCGAATATTTCGTCAACGCGCGCATAGTGGGCTCGCAGATCCGCGCTCGAGCCTGGGAGCTGCTGATCGCCATGCTCGTCATGGAAGCTGCGTTCGGGGTGGCGGGCGTGGTGGCGGCACCGATCTACTATGCCTACGCCAAAGACGAGCTCAAGAGCCGGGGGTTGATCTAGCCGACTGGATGGAAGAGGCGGACCGGGTTGTCAGGCAGAAAGAAGAACCTGACTCACCCGGTCCGCGTGCTGCTACAGCGAGCGCAGGAAGTTCAGCAGGTCCTGCTTGCTGGATTCCGACAGGTTGTTGAAGTTCGTGACGACGGCGTTGGCTTCGGAGGCATCGTTCGTCCTGGAACTGCCGCTCTGGTGCTGCTGGATCGCAGCCAGCAAGTCGGACGTCCTGCCATCATGCAGGAAGAATATGCGCTGCCCGAGTCCCCACAGCGGCGCCGTGCGGAACTCGCTTGGACCGGCTTGCCCTTGACTCACGCCATCTGCCAATCCCGGGCCCATGTCGTGCACCATCAAATCAGAATAGAGATTCACCGGCTTGTTGCTGAGCGCGGCAACCGTTGATTTGCCTGTGGTCAGCGTCGGCGTATGGCAATGGACGCAACCGACATTGCTGAACTGTGTCTTGCCTCGGCCAATCGACGTGGTGCCACCCGGGAAACTGGGGTTGGGTGTCGGCGGGGCCAGGAAGCGCATGAACACCGCGAACTGTTCGATCGCGCTCAGCGTGTTCGACGTGGTCGCATCGTTGGGTGTGCCGGCGTACTGACAGTCACCACCCTCATAGCGTTCGGTCTGAAACAGGTCGTTGGTGATCCCCATCTCGACGTTGTAGGCCTCGCCCGAGAACAACAATAAAGACTTGTTCTGCGCTTTCCACCCGAAGCGCGCCGCAGTGCCGTCGTTCCCGTTGAAATTGGGTTGGCCGGAGATGGCGTTGCCCGACAGCACGATGTTCGGTCGACCACGAATACCCAGCGCCCTCTTGGTGGTCGCGTTCGCCGCCTGGTTGGCGGTCAGCGCGGAATCCGGGATCTGCTCTATGAGACCCGCTCCGAACGTCGGGGTGGGAATGCGGAAGATCACATTGTTGTTTGCCACTGCGCTGCGAAAGTCCGGCTGCGTCGCCGTACAGCCCGGTGCGTCGCTGCGGCCCTGAATGGTGAACAGTGCGTGCACTCCACCATCGGGGCTGCCGTCCGCGTTTTTCACGAAGCGCGCCTCGCGCACCGGTCCGTGCAGCGAGATAAACGAAGGCAGCACGTTGTCGGCACCGGCGAGCGTCGCGAAGGCGACCTGCGGATTGGTCGGTGGACTCGATCCGCCGGCAGCCGGCTGCAGGTGGCAACCGACGCAGCTGTTCAAGTTCATGGTGGGACCAAGGCCGTCCGCCACAGCCTCCACCGAAGTGAACTCCGTTTTGGCCAGGTTGAACAATGCAAGCTGAGCCGCGGTCAGGCCTGGCAATGGACTGCCAGCAGCCGGCGACCCGCCACGAACGCCCGGATCTGAAGCCTTGGACGATGCTGTCTGTGAAGACGCCGTCTGCGTGCGCAGCAGAAAGATGCTGACTACTGCAAACACAATAATAGCCGGCGCAGCGTAAGTCTGACGTTTCATGCTTATCTCCTCCCAAAAACTACCGCCATTGCGTGGCTGCCGGCCAGACGCAATCCTCGCGCGGAAGACCCGCATGTCTACCTGCCCGCGGCCTCGTGTGCCAAAATC
>DASPUW010000181.1:0-3625 GCA_035622675.1 Burkholderiales bacterium
CAAAGGGGGAACGAGTGCCGGGAAGGGCGTCACGATCGAGCTCGGCGCTCCTGCTCGCGCAAACCTGCCGCCCATGGGGCTCGGCATGCCGGCAGAGGAGATCGAGCACGCGGTCGCGCAACTCGAGCTGCTCAAGCTCGCGTCGCCGCGCTTTCTGCAGTGCCAGTTCGATGGGCGACTCGGGCACGGCCTGAAAGAGCTGTACGGCTACCGTCTGCTGTGCGAGCAGACCGGCGCTCAATGCATCCTGGAGATCGTCGTCGAGAGCGTGAGTGACTACGCTGTTGAGCTCGCTCGCGTGGCCAGCATGGTGAAGGAGGCGGGCCTGGGCCTCGCGGCGATCGCGGTGTGCCCGGTGGGCGACCTCAAATCCGTGCTGCCTGGCGGTGCACGCCCTCCGGCGCCGCACCTGGAGGCCTTGTACGCCGCAGCACGCGCGGCGTTCCCGGGCGTGCGTCTGGGCGGCGGGATGTTCTCATTCTTCACCGAGCTCAACCGCAAGCATCCGCCCGCGGAGCATCTCGACTTCGTGATGAACACGACCTGCCCGATCGTGCACGCAGCCGACGATCGGGCGGTCATGGAAACGCTCGAAGCGCTTCCTTATCAAGTCGCCACGGCGCGCTCCTTCATTGGAAGCACACCCTACCGCATCGGACCGAGCGCCATCGGCTGCCGCGACAATCCGCACGGGAAAACCTTCACGCCCAATCCCGACAACGAGCGTGTGTGTCTGGCGCGGATGGACCCGCGTCAGCGCGCGCTGTTCGGCGCAGCCTGGATCCTGGGCTACATGGCCACGTTTGCACGCACCGATGTCGAGTCCGTTGCCGTGGCCGCACCGACTGGACCGCTCGGTATCATCTCCCGCAGGACCGACTATCGTCAGCCCTACTACGATCAGCTCACTGGGGCTGCGGTTTATCCCGTCTACCATGTGGTGAGCGGACTGGCGCGCGGCGTCGGGCACAAGCTGGTGTACGCAGAGTCGAGTGATACCGCGAAAGTGCAATGCCTGGCCTATCGAGCCGGGCGCGGAACAACGCTGTGGATCGCCAACCTCACAGCGCAAGACCAGCCCGTGACCCTTCGCGGCACAAAGGGGGAAATATACGGTGCGATGCTGGACGAGCAGAGCTTCGCGCAGGCGACCGCCGACCCGCGCGGCTTCCAGGCCGCGTACAGCCGGATCAACGACCCGGCCGGCCTGCGCCTCAGGCCGTATGCGGTAGCAATCGTGTCGATCAACGATTGATACCTCGGTTCGTGGTTCGTGTTCGAAACATCGGGCTCACTCATAACGGGTAGCCGCGCGTCTCGAATCACGAACGCTCAGTGATCGTCGCCAACATCGAGGATCTGCGTCAACTGGCGCGCAGGCGGCTGCCGCACGCGCTGTTCGACTTTGTCGACGGCGGCGCGCAGGACGAGGTTACGCTGCGCAATAACCGCAGCGATTTCGAGCGCATCTCCTTGCTGCCGCGCGTTCTCACCGACGTGTCCGTTCGCGCCCAATCGGTAACCGTGTTGGGTCAGAAGTGGGAGCAGCCGCTGATCCTGGCGCCGACGGGAATGCCGGGCATCCTCTGGCCCGGCGGCGCGCTCGCCGCGGCTCGAGCCGCGGACGAGGCCGGCGTGGGATTCTGTCTGAGCACGATGTCGAGCTCATCGATCGAAGAGGTGTCGAAGGCGGTGGGGAGAGCGATCTGGTTCCAGCTCTACGTCATGCGTGACCGCGACCTGGCCAAAGCCATGATCGAGCGCGCCAAGGCTGCAGGCTGCGCGGTGCTGGTCCTCACCGTGGATCTGGCGATGCAAGGCCAGCGCGACCGCGACGTCCACAATGGCCTCACCATCCCGCTGCGCCTCCGACCGCGGACGGTGATGGATTTCATGCTGCATCCGGGCTGGGTGTGGCGCTATCTGACCGGTCCCAGGCCTACGCTGGCCAACTTCGTGGGCACGGGTCACGGCAGCGATCTCAACACGATCGCGGAATTCGTGAACGCGCAGTTCGATCAGTCCGTGACCTGGAAGGACGTCGAGTGGGCCAAGTTGCTGTGGGGCGGCCCGTTGGCGCTGAAGGGCATCATCGATCCCGAGGATGCAAGGCGCGCTGCGGAGCACGGCGTGGATGCGCTGATCGTCTCCAACCACGGCGGCCGCCAGCTCGACGGAGCGCGCTCCGCTATCGGGTCGCTGCCGGATGTCGTGGACGCGGCGGACGGCAGAATGGAGGTGATCGTGGACGGCGGCGTGCGGCGCGGCACCGACGTCATCAAGGCGCTGGCGCTGGGGGCAAAGGCGTGCATGATCGGCCGCCCGTTCCTCTACGGGCTGGCAGCAGGCGGCCGCACGGGTGTGACCCGTGCGCTCGAAATCCTGCGCAACGAGCTGGACGTCGGCCTGGCGCTGATGGGACGTGCGAGCGTGCGCGAGCTCGATCGCGATGCGCTGACCTGGGCGCATTGAGCGTGAGGCTGCGCTTGCGGCCAACAGCTGCACGGTTGGCGATAGAATGGAGGCAGCAGCAGCCGCGCGCTGTCGGCGGCGGGAAGAATTGCACGCGAGCCCAAGAGGACGAATCGTGGGAGTTGCTCGGTTTCAGCAGGTCACCCGGTGGGATCACGCGTTCGATCAGCAACAGCGCGCGGAACTGCTCGACCAGCTCGAAAGCGGTCAGGTCCTGTGGTTCGAAGGGCTCAGCTTTGCGCTCACTGAGGCAGAGCAGGCATTGCTTGCGCCGACGGTATCCGACGGCCGTTCGAAAAACGTTGCCGTCGACCCGGCCAGCGGCAGGGTGTCGGGCAGCGCGCTCGAGGGCGCCGACCTGGAGCTGCTGAGACAGATGGTGCTGCGTTTCTCCGCGTCATCGCGCGCCTTCCTGGATCGAATGCTACCGCGCTATGCCTCGGCGCTCGAAACACGGCTGGCCAGCTACCGGCCGGTTGCCGTCGTCGGCAGAGAGAGCTCGCCCCGCAAGGACGACGCGCGCCTGCACGTGGATGCGTTCGCTTCGCGCCCCAACCAGGGTCGCCGCATCCTGCGCGTGTTCAGCAACATCAACCCCGGCGGACAGCCTCGCACATGGCTGGTCGGAGAAGCGTTCGAGGGGTACGCGCGCCGCTTCGCGCCCCGGGTGCGCCGTCAGCTGCCGCTTGAGGGCACGGCTTTGCGGGCGCTGCGGATCACGAAGTCGCAGCGCACCGCGTACGATCACCTGATGCTCGGGTTGCACGACCGCGGCAAGCTCGACGACGATTACCAGCGCGAGGCCTGGCGGGAACGCTTCGATTTCCCCGCCGGTTCCACCTGGGTCTGCTTTACCGACCAGGTTTTGCACGCCGCGCTGGGCGGGCAATATATGCTCGAGCAAACATTCATGTTGCCGGTTTCGGCCATGCTGCACGTCGAGCGCTCGCCACTGCGCGTCCTGGAGCGCCTCGCCGGCCGCCCTCTGCTTCCAGCCGCTTGATCCAACCACAGCGTGGCGTTCTAAGCGGCCGCCGCTAGCATAAGCGTTGCAGCCGCATGTTCAACAAGTTGAAGGAGACTGATGCATGACACGTCCAGCGATCAACCCAGGCAAAGTCGACTGGTCGGGCGAGAATCCCGGCATGTACCT
>DASPUW010000182.1:0-5576 GCA_035622675.1 Burkholderiales bacterium
GACTTGGTTTGCACTCGTCGCAATCGCCCTGGCGGGCGCCGCCGTGCTGTTCCTGGTGGTTCCGTTGCTGCGGCCCCGGCGTGTTTCTGCGGCGTCACAGCGCGGGGCGAACATTTCGATTTTCCGGGACCAGGCCGGGGAACTGGAAAGCGATTTTCACAGCGGCGCGCTCGGTGCTGCGCAGTTCTCTCAAGCGCGAGCCGAGTTGGAGCAGCGCTTGCTCGACGAACTGCCAGGCACTGCACAGCCTGCTCCTGCCGACATGCGCTCTGCGCGCCGTGCGGCATGGACGGTCGCTGTCGCTCTGCCCGTCTGCGCCGCTTTACTGTATCTGTATCTGGGCAACCCGGCGGCGCTCACGGCGCCCAAGCGCAGCGCGCCCGAAGCGCCATCGATTACGGCGGAGCAGTTCCGCGACATGACGGAGAAGCTGGCATCACGGCTGGAAAAGCAGCCCAACGATGCTGTGGGGTGGATGATGCTCGGGCGCGCCTACAAAGCCTTGGAGCGCTATACAGACGCTGTGCAGGCGCTGCAGCGGGCAGAGAAACTGGAGCCGCGCAACGCCGATATTCTCGTGGAGTACGCCGAGGCTCTGGCGCTGGAGCGTGGCCGTACTCTCGAAGGCGAACCCACCCGTTTGCTGGAGCGTGCGTTGCAGATTGCGCCCGATAACGAGAAGGCGCTGACCTTGGCCGGTGCGGCCGCTTTCGGGCGCAATGATTATGCGGGTGCTGTGCGCTACTGGCAGCGGCTGGTAGCCAAGCTGCCGGCGGACTCCGAGCTGGCGCACGCGCTGTCCACTGGAATCGCGGAAGCCAAAGCGCGCTCCGTGGGAGGAACGTCGGCGGCACCGAGCACGACGCAACGCGAGGGCGGCTCGTCCAAAACGGTGCGCGGGACCGTACGGCTATCGCCTGCGCTTGCCACACAGGTTTCCCCTGAAGACACGGTGTTCGTCTTTGCGCGCGCGGCCGAAGGTCCAAAGATGCCGCTCGCGGTGCTCAAACGGCAGGTGAAGGATTTGCCGCTCGCCTTCGAGTTGAACGACAGCATGGCGATGACGCCGGGCCTCGAGCTCTCTTCCTTTCCTCGCGTAGTCGTCGGCGCCCGCATCTCCAAGTCCGGCAGCGCGCTAGCGCAGGCGGGTGACCTGCAGGGCCAGAGCCAGGTGGTCGCGCCCGGAGCGAAAGGCGTGCTCGTCACGATCGACAGCGCGAGTCGATGATGCCGCGAATGATCCGAGCCGCTTCACGCTTTGCGGTCTACCTGGCCCTGGCCCTGTGTTGGGTTGTCAACGTCGGCGCCCAGACCCCCGATGACGGCGCCAGACTTCGGCCCGAGATCGAAAAGTTCATCGCCTACATGGCGCAGACCCATGCCTTCAACCCGCGTGAGCTGCGCGCGCTGTTCGCCAAGGTGCAGCCCAGCCAGGACGTGACGCGGGCGATGAGCTCACCGTCCACGGCAAAGCCGTGGTACGAGTTCAAGCCGCTGTTCGTGGATCAGGCCCGCATCAACGGTGGCGTCAAATTCTGGAACGAGAACGCAGAGGTACTGACTCAGGCGCGGATGGAGTTCGGGGTGCCCGAAGCGATCGTGGTCGCGTTGCTCGGCGTCGAGACGCGCTATGGCCGCAACGCCGGCGGCTTCCGCGTGCTGGACACGCTCTCTACGCTGGCGTTCGACTGGCCTTCGCGGCGTGATTTTTTTCGTGGCCAGCTCGAGCAGTTCCTGCTGCTCGCGCGCGAGCAAGGCTGGGATCCGCTCGCGATCAAGGGATCGTTCGCGGGCGCGTTGGGCATGCCGCAATTTCTGCCCGGAAGCTACCGCAAGTACGCGATCGACTACGATCGCGACGGACGTATCGATCTGTGGCGCAACCCGGCGGACGTGATCGGGAGCGTAGCGAGCTACCTCAAGGAGTTCGGCTGGAAGGACGGGGAACCCGTCGTCGCGCCAGCCCGGGTCGCGACACCCGAGTGGCAGGCGCTGCTCGACCTCGGGCTCAAGCCCTCGCTCACGCTCGAGCAGTGGAAGGTGCGCGGAGTGGACAGCTTGCAGGAGCTGCCGACCGCGTTGTCGGCCTGCCTGTTTTCCATCGATCTGGCGGGCGGAGCCGAGTTCTGGTTCGGATTCGACAACTTTTACGCGCTGCTGCAATACAACCGCAGCCGAAATTACGCCATGGCGATCGTCGAGCTGGCGCGCGAGATCGCCCTAGAGCGCGACAGGCTGGCGCGGGTTGCAGTGCCGCACGTAGAGTGAAGGTTGTGCCGGTACGCCGAACGTCGCGCACAGCAGCGTGCGCAGCTCAGTTCAGCAGGCTGGCGGCGCCGCAATTGTCCGAGCCGTTGGCCTCGATCCAAGCCGCTGCGGGCGAATCCGAGTCGGTGCAGCCGTTGGGCGTCCCGCCGATCGGTGGAGCCGCTCCGGCGGCCGCGTAGGTTGAAAATCGCACCTTGCCGCTGCCCGGCAGGCCGTCGTCGGTCTTGCGATCGACCTCCGCGAGCACCGCCGCGGGCACGTAGTTTCCAGTCTTGATGTTGTTGCGCGAGACGGCATTCCCGCTGTAGCCCCAGATGTTGTCCGTCACCACCTCCATATAGCCTCCGAACACGCTGCTTGGCGTATTGTCGGGAGCTGGGGTTGTCGTAGTCGGGCTCGCCATCCGGTACTGGCCGTTGATGAAGCCGGCGCTGCTCAGGTGCTGCCAGGCCAGAATTTCCTCGTGCAGCGCACCGCCGGTGCCCCGCTCGATGCGGCCGTTGCCGTTGCCATCCAAGCAGGGGTAAGGCCCGCAGTCGATGTTCGTGCTGGCGTTGGGGTAGTCGCCCGGGAGCGCCCGGAAGCGGTCTTGAAAGGCCAGGAACGCAGACTCGGCGGCGCCCTGCTGCGCGATGATGTCGCGAACGCGCGCGTTCTGCACAAGTTCGCGCCCTTGGAGGACGACCTGGACAAGCAGTCCGAGCATGACCAGGACGACCGCCGCCTCAACCAGGGTGAGTCCGTGATTGGCTGAAGGACGAAGGGAACGACGGGGATGCATCGAGGCTCCTCCCATTAGTCTCCATCTTGCCGGGCATCCATGCCCGCGGCGTCCTGTTTGAATTTCCAGCGGGGGCACACGGCCCCACGGCGCCTGATTTCGTCCCCAGGCAACTGTCGTGCCTAACGCACGGTGCTTCCTCGCATAGCCAAACGGGAGCCCGGGATTGCATCGCGACGGCCGACTGTTTCGCCGCTAGCGGCAGTTCCCGCAGTGAGCTCGACGCGGGTGGGATCTGCTAACCGATTGAATGTAGCCGCTTTGAGCTCGTCCACGACATGCTTGACGCAACCGAGGTCTTCGGCAGCTGCAGGCGGTGCCGCCCGGCGGGTCGGGTCGGCGCCTGGAGATTCGGGAGCTGGCCCTGTAAACGGAGGTGACACTTTGCCGATCAGCGGCATGCGTAGATCGGCGTAGGGGGGTTACGAGGTTGAATTCTGAGATACGTGGCCTCGATCCTTGTGGGACCAGCCGGCCATCTGGCGCGCGGGGAGCGCCCGCTACCTAGGAACCGAAGCGCCGTTGTACGTTATGGCACCCGCTGCGCGCCCAGTTTCATCTCGTGCGACGCGCTTGCCCAGGCGTGCACGTGGGGCGTTCCGACAGGCAGCCATCCTCGGCGCGCGATGCGCATGAGGGAAATGACGTTAAACAGCGCGACCACGCAGACGAGCGACGAGAGCGCCTGCGCCATGCTGACGGTGAGCGCGGCAGACTCCGTGTCCACCAAAGCCAGGCTCGACAGCGTCTGCGCCGACCTGACACCGGTCTGCGCTGCATTGTTGCCTTGATTCAACGTCGCAACGCGCTGCTGCAGCCTTGCGTAGTCCGCTTGCATGCGCTCGGAGCCGTGCTGGAGCTGAATCGACAGCCACAGCAGTGCGATCGAGATCGCAAACAGCATCACGGGGATGATGCCGAGGGAGATGAGGTCACGCCTGGACATGTTTGTGCGAGCTCCGACCTGCGGTTTGGATCAGCAGCACCCAGCGCAGCCGCCTGGGAGGCGCAGGCCGCGCAGCTGTACCGCGGTGTTCTCAGTTTCCCGGGACGAGCTGGTCCAGGGCGGGCGAATCAACCAGTTCCTGCTCCGCGCGATAGGCCAGGTCCACCAGAACACTGGCTTCATCACCGGTGAGCACCAGCGGGTCGCCGTTCAGCGGCACGCGGATCGCGGTGTGCTGCGCCAAGTACTGGTAGACCTCGGAGCGGAACTCGAACGGTATCGACGTGACGTACACGCGATGCGCACCCGAGGGCACGACGCTGACTCGGACCGACGTGGGGGCGATGCCGCACGTGATCTCCGCCAGCTTCCTGAGGGCCATGCGCACCGTTACGCTCGTGACAGTGATGCTCATCTCATGCTCCATTGCTCAGCGTTCTGTCGGAGCTAAGCAAGGGCTTTGCCCGCGCACTGCACATTGACATTTTCGCAGCAATTGAATGCGCCGCCGCGTGCGTGTGTGCGCGCCGCACAGCCCGCAGTGGCGCACACGCTCGCGGCAACGCGAGAGCTGCGGTCGAGATTGTTTGTGCGTGGCGCCGCGCTTCAGCCGAGCAACTTGCGCAACCGGTAGATGAGCTCGAGCGCCTGTCGCGGCGTAATCGCGTCGGGATCGGCCTGGCGCAGCTCGTCCAACGCCGTTTGCAACGTTGCCGCGGGGGCGTCCGCCGGCGCCGGGGGCCGCTGGAACAAGTCGGCCTGCGGACCGTGCGCTTCGTTGCGCGTCTCGAGCTCCGCCAACCGCTTCTTCGCTGCGCGTATCACCGCAGGAGGCACACCTGCAAGTTGCGCAACCTGCAGACCATAGCTTTGCGACGCGGGCCCGGCTTCGACGCTGTGCAAGAACACGATGTGGTCCTTGTGCTCGACTGCATCGAGATGCACGTTCGCGATCTCGCGATACTCCTGGGCAAGCTGGGTCAGCTCGAAATAATGCGTGGCAAACAGAGTGTAGGCCCGGGTTTTCTCGGTGAGATGACGGGCGATGGCCCAGGCGAGGGCCAGCCCGTCGAAAGTCGAAGTGCCCCGGCCCACCTCGTCCATCAGGACCAGACTGATATGGCTCGCGTTGTGCAGAATGCTCGCGGTCTCGGTCATCTCCACCATGAACGTGGAGCGCCCCAGCGCCAGTTCGTCCGCGGCGCCGATGCGAGTGAAGATCGCGTCGATCGGTCCCAGTCGCGCCGCCTTGGCGGGCACGAAGCAGCCGCAGTGGGCGAGCAGCACGATGAGCGCGGTCTGACGCATGTACGTGCTCTTACCGCCCATGTTGGGGCCGGTCATGAGCAGCAGCTTGCGAGACAGCGACAACCGCAGATCGTTGGGGACGAAGCTCGCGACCTGCTGCTCCACCACTGGGTGGCGGCCCGCCTCGATCTCGATCGTGTCCTCGTCGGCAAACGAGGGGCGCGTGTAGCCAAGCGCCAAGGCACGCTCGGCGAAGGTCGCTAACAGATCGAGCTCAGCCAGCGCTGCCGCAAGCGGCAGCAGAACCGGTATGGCCTGCGCGAGCTGGTCGAG
>DASPUW010000183.1:0-2754 GCA_035622675.1 Burkholderiales bacterium
GTAAGTCGCCATGGCGGTGACATCGATCATCGTCATGTGCTGCAGGCTGTCGTGCACTACGGTCGCCATCGGCCCGAAGACGGCACCGCGCGTGGACACTCCGGTTTTGAGCAGATCGACCACCTCGCTGACCGCCCAATCCCCAAGGCCGGTCTCGCGGCTCGACGTGAGCGACGGGGCGTACCAGTTCTGGATCGGGATCAGACCGCCGGCGATGACATCGCCGCGGCTGACGGCGCCGAGCATGTTGCGGGGACTGTGGCAGGCGTCGCAATGCCCGAGGCCCTCGACCAGATACGCGCCGCGATTCCATTCCGGCGTCTGGCTCGGGTCCGGCTTGTATTCGCCGGCCTTGAAGTACAGGGCGCGCCATCCGACCAACAGCTTGCGCTGGTTGTATGGAAAGGCGAGCTCGTGCTTCCGGTTCGCCTTGCGCACCGGCTTCACCGACTGGAAGTACGCAAACAGATCGTCGGCATCCGCGCGAACCACCTTGGTGTAGTTGGTGTAGGGAAAGGCCGGATAGAGCAGCGTACCGTCGCGGGATCTTCCTTCGTGCATAGCGCGCCAGAAGTCCTCCGCGGTCCATTTTCCGATGCCGGTGTCGGGATCCGGTGTGATGTTCGGGGCGAACAGCGTGCCGAATGGCGTGGGTATCGGCAGGCCGCCTGCATAGGCTTCCCCGCCCTTCACCGTATGGCAGCCCCCGCAATCCCCAGCCCGCGCCAGATACTCTCCCCGCACCGCCTGCGGCGAAGGCTGCTCGGGTTTTTGCGCTCGCGGCAGTGTCGCCGCCGGCCCGACGCTCCCGCATTGCAGCGGCAGCCGCGCGGATGTCGATAGAATCGCAGGGGGCTTCGTGGGTGCTGGTTGGTGGGCCAGCCATGCGGAGATTGCCGAAATGTCCTCCGGCGTGAGCATATCGGCGACCCGCTTCATGCAGTCGGGTTGCTTTGCCAGCCGCCGGTCTGCTTTCCACGCACCCATTTGCGCGCTGACATAATCCGCAGACAGGCCCACCAGTCCTGGGATCGCTGGCGCCATCCCGTCGAGCTCACGCCCGTGACAAGCCGTGCAGGGTGGCAGGCGCCGGGAGCGATCCCCTTGCGCAACGAGCATCCTGCCCCGTGCGAGAATTTTCTGTGACGCCGCTGCCGGAGCTGGATACGGCGGCTTGAGCCTCGAGTAGTACTCCGCGATCTCCTGGAGGTAGGCGTCCGACAGATAGCCGACCATGTAGTTCATGACGGCGTACTTGCGCCGCCCATCACGGAAGTTGACCAGCTGGTTGTACAGATACCTGGCGGGCTTGCCTGCGAGGCGCGGATAGATCTCGCCCTTGGTTGCCCCCTCGCCCTGCTTGCCGTGGCAGGCTGCGCACGCAGTCAAGCGCTGCTCCAGCGTGTCGGGCACCTCGCCGGGTTTTGCCACCGCTGCCCGCGACGCGGCCCCGAATACCAGAGACGATGACAGCGCGACTAGCGCCAGTCGACGCAGGCATCCCCGTGCGACGCGATGGCTCATGTGCTGAAGTGCTGGGCGCTGGCGCGCGCGTGCGTAGGAACGGTTCTACGTACGGGGGCGCGAAACCATGTCCTGGCTGTTCATGCCGTAGAACAGCTTTGCGGGCGCGCCGGTCTTGGACGGCCACGGGTGCGCGCGCAGGACTTCTTCGTTGATGTCGGCACCCCAGCCGGGCGCGTCGGGGAGGAAGATGTGCCCGTCCTTGATCGTCGGCGGCCGCGTCACCAAGGTGGTCTTCCACGGCACATCGTCGATGTCGATCTCCATGATGCGCACGTTCGGCAGCACGGCGCACAGGTGCAGCGAGTGCAGATCGGCGAGGTGACTGTAGTAGTTGTGCGGCGCGATGTTGATCTCGCAGGACTCGGCCATGCGCCCGATCTGCACCGCCTGCGAGAAGCCGTTCCACGGGACGTCGATGATGGCGACATCGACCGCGTGCAGCTCGAGGAACGGCCGATATTGTCTTGTGCTGACCAGGCTTTCGCACGAGGCGAGGCGCGTCGAGGTGCCTTGCTTGATCTGCAGCAGCGCCTGCGGGTCCCAGTTGTCGTACTCCATCCACTGCATGTTGAACGGCTCGAGCAGCTTGCCGATGCGCAGCACCCCCTCGGTGCGGAAGTTGTAGTTGAGATCCAGGCACAGACCAACGCGCGGGCCGACGGCATCGCGGAAGGTGCCGATCAGGCGCTCGATGGCCTCCAGGATCTCCACGCTCGGTGCGCCATCGGTGGAATTGATCCCGGCGCTGAAGCCGGGGAAATACACGTTGGCCGGATCGCCCGGGATGACGATGTTGGTCTTGAGCGCCGTGAAGCCGCGGCTGACTACCTCTCGACCCAGGGCGGCGACGTCTTCGTACGTCCTGAGCGGCGGCGTGCCGAGCATCTCACCCATGCGCGCGCGCGTCGTGCCGCAATGCGACCAGTACAGGCGCACGCGATCGCGCAGCGGGCCGCCGAACAGCTCATACACAGGCACGCCGAGGGCTTTCCCCTTGATGTCCCACAGCGCCAGTTCGATGCCGGCAATCGCCTTGTGTGTCACGCCGCCGAGGTTCTGCCGCGTAGCGCGCAGCATGTCCCAGTACAGGCGCTCGACCGGGCGCGGATCTTCGCCGACCAGCAGATGAGTCAGGTCCCGCACGCAGCCTGCGATCCCGTGCGGGCTGCGATTGTCGCTGCATTCGCCCCAGCCCACCAGGCCGTCGTCCGTTTCGATCCGGACGAA
>DASPUW010000184.1:0-3068 GCA_035622675.1 Burkholderiales bacterium
GTCAGCACGTTGGTCGGATAGTCTTTGCCGCGGAACTTGCGGTTCAGCCGCCGTCCCTCGGTCTGGCTCACGATGCGCAGCGTGACCGCGGCATCTTGCGTCAGTGCCGCGCGCGCCCAGCGTCGCAGTTGCCAAGGCGAAGGTAGGCGCGACGAGCGCGAGGCGAACTGCACGGTCAGCGCGAGGCGATGAGTGCGCCTTGCCCGCGGTCCGGGCCTCAAGGCTGCTCCGTTTTGGCGCGCGCTTCGTAGGCGTTGACGATGCGAGCCACCAGCGGGTGACGCACGACGTCCTCGCTGGTGAACCAGGTGAACGCGATGCCACGCACTTCGTTCAGCACTTCGTGCGCGTCCACCAACCCGCTCTTCTGGCCGCGCGCCAGGTCGATCTGCGTCACGTCGCCGGTGATGACGGCCTTGCTGCCGAAACCGGTGCGGGTGAGGAACATCTTCATCTGTTCCGGTGTGGTGTTCTGCGCCTCGTCGAGAATGATGAACGAATGATTGAGCGTGCGCCCCCGCATGTAGGCGAGCGGCGCGATCTCGATCGAGCCGCGCTCGAACAGCTTGCCCACCTTCTCGAAGCCCATCAGATCGTACAAGGCGTCATACAGCGGCCGCAGGTAGGGATCCACCTTCTGGGCCAGGTCTCCGGGCAGGAAACCGAGCCGCTCGCCGGCCTCGACCGCCGGACGCACCAGGACGATCCGCTTGACGGCGTCGCGCTCGAATGCGTCAACGGCCGAGGCGACGGCGAGATACGTCTTGCCGGTCCCGGCGGGGCCGATGCCGAACGTGATGTCGTACTCCTGGATCTGGCGCAGGTACTGCATCTGGTGCGGCGTGCGCCCGTGCAAGTCGCGGCGGCGTGTGAGCAGGATCGGCTCGCCATCGGCTGAGGCGGGTGCACGGCCGGGATTCGCTACCTCGATCAGCCCGAGCTGGACGTCCTCGACCGACAGATTCTGGGCCGCGAGCTGGTAGAAGCGCCGCAATGCCTCGGCAGCGAGCCGCGTCTGGCCGGGCTCGCCGGAGACGGAAAAATTCTCGCCGCGGCGCGCGATGCTCACGTCGAGCGCGGCTTCGATCTGCTTCAGGTTCTCATCCAGCACACCGCACAGGTTGGACAACCGCTCGTTGTCCACCGGAGTGAAGGAGATCTGGACCGCGCTCAAGGAACTACGCGTCTGCGAGTTGGCCGCGCAGCGAGTGCGGCATGGCAGCGGTGATGAGCACGTTGGAGAATCGCCCGATCAGTTGCCCTGCGTCCGCTGCCGAATGAAGCGGAAAATTCACCACGCGATTGTTGTCGGTGCGGCCGGACAGCTCCGAGGGATCGCCTTTCGAGGGGCCTTCGACCAAGACCCGCTGGTGGGTGCCCACCATTGCGTCGCTGATCGACCGTGCCTGCAGCTCGAGGCGCTCCTGCAGCCGCTGCAAGCGCTGCAGCTTCACGTCGTGCGGCGTGGCATCGGTCAGGCTCGCCGCAGGAGTCCCGGGCCGTGCACTGTAGACGAAGCTGAAACTGCGGTCGAATCGAATCTCGTCCACGAGACGCTCGGTGGCTTCGAACTCACTCTCGGTTTCACCCGGAAAGCCGACAATGAAATCGGACGAGACGGACATTTCGGGCCGCACCGCCCGCAGCCGGCGAACGATCGATTTGTATTCGAGCGTCGTGTAGCCGCGCTTCATGGCGGCCAGGACCCGGTCGGAGCCCGATTGCACCGGCAGGTGCACATGGCCGACCAGGTGCGGAACCCGTTCATACGCGTCGATCAAACGCTGCGTGAATTCTTTCGGATGCGAGGTGGTATAGCGGATGCGCTCGAGGCCCGGCATCTCGGCGAGGTACTCGAGCAGCAGCGCAAGGTCAGCGATCCCTCCGTCCGGAGTTGGCCCACGATAGGCGTTCACGTTCTGTCCCAGCAGCGTGATCTCCTTGATGCCCTGATCGGTGAGATCTGCCACCTCGGTCAGCACGTCATCCAGCGGGCGGGAGACTTCCTCGCCACGCGTGTAGGGCACCACACAGAAGCTGCAGTATTTGCTGCATCCTTCCATGATCGAGACAAACGCAGTTACCCCCTCGACTCGCGCCGGCGGCAGCGCATCGAACTTTTCGATTGCGGGAAAGCTCACGTCGACTTGAGGTCGCCCCGTGCGCCGGCGCTCTCGTATGAGGTCGGGCAGGCGGTGCAGAGTCTGCGGGCCGAACACCAGGTCGACGAAGGGCGCCCGCTGCACGATGGCGCTGCCTTCCTGGCTGGCGACGCAGCCGCCAACCCCGATCAGCAAGTCGGGGTTGCGCCGCTTCAGATGCCTCACGCGGCCGAGATCGGAGAACACCTTCTCTTGCGCCTTCTCGCGAACCGAACAGGTGTTGAACAGGATGACCTCGGCTTGCTCGGGATCCGGAGTCTGCTGCAAGCCCTCCGAATCGGCCAGCACGTCGGCCATCTTGTCCGAGTCGTACTCGTTCATCTGGCAGCCGAACGTCTTGATGTACACCTTGCCGGCCATCTCGGGGGTGCTACTTCTCTTTGTCTTTGAAGGCTTGTGCCTCATCGTCCGTCAAGATCCAGACGCGTGAGACCTCGCCGTTGATGTCGGTCTTGAACAGCACGTTGGCTTTTGTCGGAGCTGAGGCCGGCATGATGATGAGGTTTTTCTCGCTGTAGATTCTCGCGCTCGCCGCAAGGCGCAGCGTGTCCTTACCTGCCTTGACGAAGGGATAGTTGAACTGCGCGTCTTCGGCGAACTGCGCGTCCGTGGGAAGCGATCTCGCAGCAAATCCCGCGCTGGCCAACAGTGCGCCCAGCAGCGCCAACCCGGCGCCGACATAGCGCAAGGCGCTCACGGCAATTTCTCGGCACGCCGCGACGGCATCGGCCGGAGCGGAGAAGAATCGGCGATCTGGCATCCGGCAGCGGGGGCTGGCGAGAGGGCGTTCAAAGGAGAATCAGGCTCGGTGTAGCGGGCGTTTTAGACTGCAGGGGCGGGAATTGTAGCACCGCGGCGCCTGCGCGACGGGGTGGGCACGAGCCTTGCGAACGCTCCTCCACCGAT
>DASPUW010000185.1:0-2537 GCA_035622675.1 Burkholderiales bacterium
GGTGTGCCGCAGCTTGTCGTAGAAGCTCGGGTCCTGGCCCACGCTGTACGCAACCAGGATCACGTCCACCTGATCGTGATCCAGCGCATAGTTCAGGCACTCCACCAGATGGCCGCCGTGGCCCGACATGCCGCGGAAACGGATCTTGCCTTGGCGCTTGGCGAGCTCGGTGAACTCCTGCCACTCCGGGTTCTTCATGCGGGCAACGTCGTTGACAGCGTGATTGAAGTAGATGTCCATGTGGTCGGTACGCAGGCGTCGCAGGCTGCCTTCCAGCGCCTTCATCATGTCGGTGCGCGTATCCGAGCTCCCAGCCTTGGTCTTGCTCGACAGGACGACCTGGTCACGCTTGCCCTGCAGCGCTTCTCCGATGGCCTCCTCGGCGCCGCCCCAGCGATAGCTCTCCGCGCTGTCGAAGTAGTTGACACCGCGCTCGAAGGCGTGGCGCACGAGCGCAGGGTCGGAGGAACTGGCGGAGCCGAACGAGATATCGGAGACCTTGAGCTCCGTGCGCCCGAGGCGGACATAGCGTTGGATGCGGCCGGGAGGCACGGTTTGAGCTCGAGCAGCGGCATGGACGCCAGCCAGACCAACAGCCGCGCCCGCGCCGAGACGTAGAAAGTCTCGTCGATCGATCATACGAGATCACCTCCGCTCACCACGTACGGCCATACGTTAACCGAACTGAAGCTGCACGGCAAAGAACCCCGCGCGCACTCGAGAGTGCGATCAGTGCGCGAGGTCGGCGTCGATTGCCGCACCGATCCTGCAGCGGATCACCTCGAAGAAAGGATTGGAGCGCAGGCGCGCGAACGTGCCGAGCGGTAAACGGATGGCGCCTGGTTCGCCGCGCACATCCAGGCTACCGATGGGCCACCCCTGTGGACCGGCGGCGCCCGGCTGCAGACCATACACGGAGTCATCCGCGGGAAGCGGCAACGCAACATGACCGAGGGACGCCACATCGCGGGGCCACTCGAGCGCGAGCGGCTCCACGCGCATTTCGGTGCCGCCGGCCTGCCTGGCATAGACGGCGACTTCGCGTGAACCCGGCGATCGGTTGGCGACGATCACGAGCGCGAAGGGAAGCGCGGGTGCGCTGCGAATCCGCTCAAAGGCCTCACGTGGACCGGGTGCGATGAGACCGATCCAGCCGTGGCTCCGGTTGACGTCGAACGCGACGAGCTCGTGGCCCGGGCCCGGCAGCAGCAGGAAGAATTCGTGCACCACATCCGCCGCGGTCACAGTCGCGTCGATGACCGACTGGAATGCGAGCACGCGCGGCATTGCGCCGAGCCGGCCCTGTTCGCCGGCCGCCTTCAGCGCGTGCTGCAGCTCTCGGGTCAGCCGGTAGATCTGATTGGCCGCATTGACCGGAAACGAGTTGTACTTGTAGGGATCGTATTCCGGCAAGACGTCCAGCCATTTCGCCTTCTCGAAATAAGGCAGGAACGAAAGCCCTGACGCGATGTTCGCGAGTGCAGCGAAGCGCGAGACGCCGATCGCTGCGGACACGAAGAACAGGCGTTGCGGCCGTGGCAGCGTCGTGTCCTGCAAGCCGCGTATTGCGAGCAGCGCCAGCAAGGGCGCGCCAGTCGAGTACCCGCCGGCGTAAAAAGGCTTCCCCTCGGCGCGCTGTGCGGTATGCCGCGCCGCCAGCTCGACCGCCGCATACCAGTCTTCCCACTGCACCCGCAGCAGTCCTGCGGGAACTGTGCCGTGCCCCGGCAGCCTGAGCACGAGCACGTAAAATCCGCGTGAGAAAAACAGATCGGCGAGCGAATGCATGCTATAGGGCGAGTCGGTCAGCCCGTGCACGAGCAGCACCGCCCCGCGCACTTGCCTCGGAACGAGCTCGTAGGAGCGGTTGTACCGCTCTCCGAGCGCGAGCTGGGCGGGAACGCTCCCCGGGTTGTAGCGGCTCACCGGGTCGCTCGAGGCAACTGCAGGATCGTGCATGACGCGCGCACGCACTTCCTCGAACAGCCGGTCTTCGAGCGCCAGGTACTCGGCGAATGTCGTGGGCGCGCCGGCGCCCACGCGGAAGTCCCCGGCAAGCTCCATCCGATGCCAGGGGTGTAGATCCGGCAGCCGAACCCGCGCTTGCACCGCGAAGACGATGACGATGGTCACCAGCACGGCCGCGACCAGGCCGCCGGCGTATAAGGCCGCCCGGACCGTCCCCCTGGTCGCGGATCGGAGGAGACGGTTAATGGTCAAGGACGGCCTCCGTTAGTGGTGAGGCACCATGTTCGTCATTCCGGGGCCGCGTGAGCGGAACCCGGAATCCAGAAAGGATGACGATGCGGCAAACCGCAGGTTCGCTGCAGTCAGCGCTGCGCCTTCGCCAGCGCCACCTTGCTTGTCTTCACGCGTGGCGCCGCAGTTTCCCGGGCCGGCGCGGCCCTCAGGCCGTCGAGGTATTGATCCACCAGCGCTTCGGCTTCCTTGCCCAGATCGAAGTAGCCGGGATCGAGCAGCCAGTCGTAGATCAACCCATCGACGTACGCGTGCAGCCCGAGCGCTGCGCGAGCGGA
>DASPUW010000186.1:0-9856 GCA_035622675.1 Burkholderiales bacterium
AATATTGGACCGCTCGCCGGCAAGCCGGTCATGGAAGGCAAGGGCTGCCTGTTCAAGAAGTTCGCCGGCATCGACGTGTTCGATATCGAATTAAACGAGCGCGACCCCGACAAGCTGGTCGACATCATCGCCGCGCTCGAACCGACGCTGGGCGGCATCAACCTCGAGGACATCAAGGCGCCGGAGTGCTTCTACGTCGAGCAGAAGCTGCGCGAGCGCTTGCAGATCCCGGTATTCCACGACGATCAGCACGGCACTGCCATCATCGTGGGCGCCGCCGTCACCAACGGCCTGAAAGTGGTGGGCAAGCGCTTCGACAAGGTGAAGGTGGTCTGCTCCGGCGCCGGCGCCTCCGCCATTGCGTGCCTCGATCTGCTCGTGCGGCTCGGGCTCAGCCGCGACAACGTGATCGTGTGCGACAGCAAGGGCGTGATCTACCAGGGTCGCGAGCCGAACATGGAGCCCAACAAGGCGCGCTACGCCCGCAGGACCGATGCGCGTACGCTCGCCGATGTGATGCCGGGTGCGGATATTTTTCTAGGCCTGTCCACCGCCGGGGCGCTAAAGCCGGAAGCGATCAAGAAAATGGCCGATCGGCCGCTGATCCTGGCGCTCGCTAATCCCACGCCCGAGATCATGCCCGAGGAGGCCAAGGCGGTCCGCCCCGATTCGATCATCGCCACCGGGCGTTCCGACTATCCGAACCAGGTCAACAACGTCCTCTGCTTTCCCTTCATCTTCCGCGGCGCGCTGGACGTAGGGGCGACTCGCGTAACAGATGAGATGAAGCTCGCGTGCGTCAAGGCCATCGCCGAGCTCGCCCAGGCCGAGCAGTCGGACGTCGTGGCGCTTGCGTACGAAGGGGAAGAGCTCAGCTTCGGTCCCGAGTACATCATTCCGAAGCCGTTCGACCCGCGCCTGATCATCAAAATTGCGCCCGCGGTGGCCAAGGCGGCCATGGACAGCGGCGTTGCTACCCGTCCCATCGCCGACTTCGACGCCTATCGGGATCGCTTGACCCAGTTCGTGTACCACTCCGGCCTCGCCATGAAGCCCGTGTTCGCGCTGGCCAAGCAGCACCCACGCCGCGTCATCTTCGCCGAAGGTGAGGACGAGCGCGTGCTGCGCGCCGTGCAGCAGGTGGTGGACGAGAAGCTGGCCCAGCCGATCCTCATCGGCCGTCCCGAAGTCGTGGAGATGCGCATCAAGAAATACGGCCTACGCATCCAGCCGGGGCACGAGTTCGAGATCGTCAACCCGGAGAGCGACCCACGCTACCGCGAGGTGTGGACCGAGTACTACCGCATCATGAAGCGCAGAGGCGTGTCACCCGACGACGCCCGGGTTCATGTGCGGCAGTCGACAACGCTGATCGGCTCGATGCTGCTGCAGCGCGGCGACGGCGACGCCATGCTATGCGGCACATTCGGCCGGCACAAAGATCACCTGCGCCACGTGGCCAACGTCATCGGGCTCGAGCGCGGCGCTTCCATCTTCGCCGCGATGAACGTCCTGCTCCTGCCCAGGCGCACGCTGTTCATCTGCGACACCTACGTGAACGAGGATCCCACGCCGGAACAGCTCGCCGAGATGACCGTGATGGCGGCGGCGGAGGTACGTCAATTCGGATTGACGCCCAAGGTCGCGCTCCTGTCGCACTCTAATTTCGGCACTGACGACTCGCCTTCGGCCGTGAAGATGAGCCGCGCGCTCGAGCTGATCCAGAAGCGCTCCCCGGATCTCGAGGTGGACGGCGAGATGCATGGCGACGCAGCGCTGTCCGAAGAGATCCGCAGCCGCGTCCAGCCCGACTCGCGCCTGAAGGGCGAAGCCAACCTGCTAATCATGCCGAACCTGGACGCCGCCAACATCTCGTTCAACCTGCTCAAGATGACGGGCGGAGAGGGTCTGACCATTGGCCCCATCCTGCTGGGGGCGGCGAAGCCGGTACATATCCTGACCCCAACCGCGACCGTCCGGCGGCTGGTCAACATGACCGCGCTGGCCGTGGTGGACGCTAACAGCCATCGCTAGTCCTAGCTGGGGCTTAATAGGCCGTGTCGGCTAGCGGCACTCTGAGCGACTCGACAGTGTTGAGCTGAATCGCACCTGCCGTGGTTACCAGCGCGTAGGTGAGCTCGCTTCGAGCCGTCAAGATGGTTAGAAGGCCTGTTTGCTCTGCAGCCGTGAATTCCGCTCGTCCAGGTGACGATCAGAGTGCCAGTGCAATCGCTGCAACGATTCGTTTCATATTCGGTCATCCATCAAGTCAGGAGCGGGGGAGCAGTTAGGATTGTATTTTTGCAGAGCCGCCCTTGCACGCACGACCCGAACGCTATGACAGAAGTGATATTCCCTTATTGCTGTATCGCTTCTAGTCTGTTTTGGGGGCGCGCAAGATACGGAGGTGATCATGTGCAGAACGCTTCTGTTGGCATGTTTAGCAGTAGCGCTATCCGAGACGCTGCAGGCGCAGGCAGACAGCTTTCCGCTCACGTGCAAAGGATCGTCGTCGACCACTGTGGCGGTCGTCCCAGACGTACATGAGGTGCTCATTTATTTTCAGAAGAGCAGGCAACCGGCTGGCTCTGGTGGTGCAAATCTAGCACCTGGTTTCTGCTCTTGGGCCGACCGAGGTATGGGCGATGCAGAGTCCAATGTGATTTGCGCGCCGAACGTCTTTAACTACCGAGTGATGCTGCCTGGCGGCGGCACGCCACGGTATTCGTTCGATTCTCAGACCTACATAAACCGAATGCAGCAGGAAGGGCAAATTCTCACGTTTATGGTTCACGGACAATTCACAACGGAACGTGTGGAAAACTGCCTAGTGATTGATCGCGTCCCTTAAGGACATCAGCGCAGCTCGAAGGGAGACCAACACACACTTAGCCCAGCTCCTCAATGCCATCTGACCCTAAGATAATTCGGAGTCGACATCCATGACTTTGCCCATAAGCGTTAATCCATACGCCCCACCGGTGGCAGCGGTGGAAGACATCTCGTCGGAGCGAAAGCGCTCAGAGGACACGCCGTTCTTTGCGGTCTCGGTCATTAAGCTCTTGGTGATGTCGATCTGCACCTTCGGTTTTTACGAGCTCTACTGGTTCTATCAGAACTGGAGACGAATAAAGATGCGGGAGCAACGGAATATCCTGCCGGTTGCTCGCGCCCTGTTTACTGTAATCTTCTGCTACCCCTGCTTTACGCGTATACGTGACTACGAAGCGCCGTCCAACAAAGGAGCAGCTCTTGCCGCTGGGCCGCTTGCCATAGGATGGATACTGACAACCATGATGGCGAACCTGCGACACCCCTACGGGCTGATCTCCCTGCTGGCCCCCCTATTCCTGCTCCCTGTCCAGGCGCACGTGAACCGAATCAATGCGCTGGTCGCTCCCGACCAACCGAACGAACGCTTCACGGGCTGGAACTGGGTGGCTGTCGTAGTGGGCGGCCTCTTTTTCGCTCTGATGGTAGTTGCCGCCTTCCTCCCCGACCAGTAGCGCCGACGCCGGTGAGTGCGGCGGTGACGCACTCACTAATGGATCGAGTCCTCCTGCTCTTCCCATCCGTCCCGCCGTTCCCAGATAGCCCGACGAGTAACTCCATGCTATCTCGCACTAGGCGGGCTCGCTGCTACAGATAGGGCGAGACGGTGCGCTTTTCCCTCACCCAAGCCTCTCTCCCGGCGGGAGAGGGGTGCCCATCAATTGCGCTCGTCGCTCTGCGTGGCCGCGAGCCTCTGACGCTGGGCTGCCACCGCTTCGCGCGTGCCGTGCACGCTTTCGGCGCCGTTCCACCATTCTCCCGCGAGCGCCTGGATCAGCTGCTTGCTCCCCGGGCCCACTGCTCGAATGACGTCGGCTTCGAGCGCGTTCTTGTCGGCCAGAAGGCGCTGCAGAGCCGCGAGCGACGTCTGCATGGCGTGCACATCGGGGTGATCTTGCAGGCCTGCATTGCGGAACAAGGCGTCGAAGCGTTGCGAGATCTCCGCGACCTGGGCGGACATTTCAGCAGAGCTTTCCGCCGCGCCGTACACGAACTCGGGCACCGCCACGATTCGTATCGCCGTTTTCTCCTCCTGCGCCTGCAGCGCGGCGAGCCCATCGTCGAGCTGGCTCAACTGACGATCGAGCTCGCTGCGGTCGTTCGCCGACTGCTTGGGGGAAGCCGGAACGAGCGATCGCAGCGCCGCCGTGGCGTGGATCCAGGGCTCTGTCAGGTCTCGCTCGGTTATGGCCTGCACCTGCGCCGCCGCGCGCTCCGGGCATGCGGCCGCGAGCACCAGCAGCGCGCCGGCCAGGTTCGAGAGCACTCTCATATTGACGTTCCTCACTCTTGTGGGACGAAGCGCGCGACCTCCTGGTCGATCGCGCCGAAGACGGATTGCCCGGTGGCATCGAACATCTCGATGCGGACTCTGTCGCCAAAGCGCAGGAACGGCGTCGCGGGCTTGCCGGTTGCCAGGGTCTCCAGCATGCGTTTCTCGGCGATACAAGCCGAGCCCGCGCTGCGGTCGACGTTCGAGACGGTACCCGATCCAACGATGGAGCCGGCCTCCAGCTCGCGCGTGCGCGCCGCGTGCGCGATCAGCGTGGGGAAGTCGAACGTCATATCGGCGCCGGCGTTCGGCTGACCGAACAAGTGACCATTGATGTGCACAGTGAGCGGGAGCTTGAGCTTAGCGCCGTCCCATGCATTGCCCAGCTCGTCGGGCGTCACCGCCACCGGCGAGAAGGCCGTGGCGGGCTTGCCGTGGAAGAAGCCGAAGCCCTTGGCCAGCTCGTCGGGGATCAGGTTGCGCAGGCTCACGTCGTTGGCGAGCATGAGGAGCTTGATGTGCCGCGACGCCTTGGCCGGCTTGATCCCCATCGGCACGTCGTCGACGATCACCGCGACCTCGCCCTCGAGGTCGATACCCCAATCCTCGTTCTCTGCGAGGATCGGGTCGCACGGTCCGATGAAGGTGTCCGAGCCGCCCTGGTACATGAGCGGGTCGGTCCAGAACGAGGCGGGCATCTGCGCGCCGCGCGCTTTGCGCACCAGCTCGACGTGATTGACGTAAGCGGAGCCGTCTGCCCACTGATAGGCACGCGGCAGAGGAGCGTGGCAGCGCGCCGGGTCGAAGACAAACGTGTCGGCGGCTTTGCCCGCGTTGAGGGTGGCGGACAGGTGCGCGAGCTTCGGCGCTTTGTGCTGCCAGTCTTCCAGCAGCGACTGCAATGTGGGCGCGATGGCCGAGGCCACCACGGCACTCGTGAGGTCGTGGCTGACGACGATCAGGACACCGTCGCGCCCGGTAGTTTTGAGGGTGGCAAGTTTCATGGTTGCAACACGACGCCCGTTGGCGGTTTCGGCATTCTAGAACCTATCTCATAATCGGTCGCGCGAAGCGTTGCGGGGCTCATGCAGCGACGCCGTGCGGATCCGTGACGCCGTGCAGGTAGATGTCGGTGACGATCTTTGCCATGTCCCGGTAGGCGAGGGGTCCGTCGGGTCGCAGCCAGGTGAAGGTCCAGTTGATCATGCCGAACAGGATCATGGCGAGCGGCAGCCGCAGGGCCTTGCGGCGAAACCTCGGCTGCAGCCGCGCGATCGCCTGCGCAAAAGCCTCGACCACCTCGCGCTCCTTTGCCACCACCCGGGTGCGCTCCGCTTGACGCAGGAACTTGACGTCCTGCACCAGCACGATGTGCTGGGCCTGTGAATGCTCGTATTCCTGCATGAAACGCTCGACCAGCGCTGCGAAATGCCGTGCTGGCGGCAGGCCGCGTGCCCGCACTTTTGCAACGATGCCGATCAGCGTGTCGAGGTAGCTGTCGGCGGCATCGAACAGCAGGTGCTCCTTGTCGCGGTAGTAGTGGTACAGAAGCGCCTTGGATACGCCGCAGGCGCGGGCGAGGTCCGCCATCGACGCGCCTCTGAAACCCTGATCCGCGAACAAGCGCGCCGCGGCTCTTTGGATGGCGCCGCGCTGTGCCTCGAAGGTGGGGGCTTTGCCGCGGGGCATTCAGCGCTCGTCGTAGCTGATCACGACGCGGTCGGTCAGCGGGTGCGCCTGGCAAGTCAGCACGTAACCCGCCGCGACATCGCGCGGGTCGAGGCCGTAGTTCTTGTCCATGCGCACTTTGCCGGACAGCAGCCGGGCGCGGCATGTGCAGCACACCCCGTTCTTGCAGGCGAAAGGCAGATCGAAGCCGGCCTGCAGCGCGGCGTCGAGGATCGAGGGATGGGCTGGCCGGAACTCCAGCTCGCGCTGCACGCCGTCTGATATCACCGTCACCATCGACTCGGGCGCATCGCCCGGCTCGACGCGATGGTCTGAAACGATGTCGGGCACCCCGAAGCGCTCCGAGTGGATGCGTTCTCCGGGAATACCGGAGGCGCGCAGTGCCGCCTCCACCTCGTCGATCATCGCACCCGGGCCGCACACGAAGGCCTCGTCGATGGTGTCGGCCGGCAGCAGGGTGTCGAGGAAGGCCTTTGCTTTCGCGCCGTCCAGCCGGCCGTTGAACAGGTCGATCTCCTGCTGCTCGCGGCTGAACAGGTTGAAGAGCGTGAAGCGCGCGAGATAGCGGTCCTTGAGGTCCTCGAGCTCCTCGTGGAACAGAACGCTTGCCTGACGCCGATTGCCGTACAACAGCGTGACGCGGCTGCCGGCTTCGCGCGCCAGCGCAGTCTTGATCAGGGACAGAATCGGGGTGATGCCCGCGCCGGCGGCAAACGCAGCATAGTGCTTGGCGTGAGCGGGATCGAGCCGCGTGTGGAAGCGGCCGTCGGGCGTGAGCACGTCGAGCGCGGCGCCGGCCTCGAGCTGCGCGTTGGCCCAGGTGGAGAACCTGCCGCCTGGCACGCGTTTGATCGCGACCCGGAGCCGGCCATCGTCCACGCCGGCGCAGATCGAATAGGAGCGACGCACCTCGGTGCCGTCGATGCGCGTCCTCAGCGTGATGTGCTGGCCCTGAACGAACGCATACTCCGTCGCGAGCGCGGGCGGCACCTCGAAGTCCAGGCTGACGGCGTCGGAGGTCTCGCGCCTCAGCCGCGCGATGCGCAGCGTGTGGAATCGCGGGGTCACGAACTGTGAGCCCCCACCCTAACCCTCCCCCGCACGCGGGGGAGGGAAGGGATGGCGTATGCGTTCTTCGGAGTGTGGAATCTGGCAATCACGCGCTGCGAATCATGAGAGCCCCCCCTCCCTCGACGGGAGAGGGCTGGGGTGAGGGTGAGACCGCAAGGGGAGAGGGTATCGCTTGGTGGCAATGTTCACCGGTCCTCAGATCGGCTTGAAATACTCGAACGGTTCCCTGCACTGCGTGCAGCGATAGAGCGCCTTGCATGCCGTGGAACCGAACTCGGACAGCCGCACGGTGTCGGGCGCGTCGCAGCGCGGGCATCTCGGTGCCGGCGGAACGAAGCGGAGCGGTTGCGCCAACTCGGGCCGGGCGGCTTGCGGTGGAGCGATGCCGTACGCTCGAAGCTTCGCACGCGCTTCCGGCGTGAGCCAATCAGTGGTCCATGCCGGGGACAGACGCGTCTCAACCGAGACGGCGGCGCAGCCGGCATCCTGCAGCGCCGTGCGGATCGCAGCTTCGATCATCTGCGTGGCGGGACAGCCGGAGTAGGTGGGTGTGACGACGACCGTCACAGTGTCCTCGGCTGCGCGCACTTCGCGGACGATGCCGAGCTCGCATACTGAAACCGCCGGCAGCTCCGGATCGGGAATCTGCTTCAGCACCTGCCAGGCCTGCGCTTCGGTCAGCACGACATCACCATTGCGCCCCCGGATGGGTGCGCTGAAGGTGTTGCATCTCGGTGAGCAGGTGTCCCAGGTACTCGCTGTGCAGCCCGAGCTTACCGCGCGAGCGGAACGCGGTGCGCGCGGGGACGGCGAGTGTCGCCTCCATCAGCACCGGCCGCACCGTGTTTTCCCAGGCCGGCTCGAGTGAGGACCAGGCTACGCCCAGACCAGCCGCTGCAATCTCATTGTCCACCGGGTTCTCCGTGAACAGTTCGGCGGTGTAAGGCCACAGGTAGTCGAGCGCCGACTGGATACGCAGGTGGGACCCGTCGGTCCCATCACCCAGGCGTATCACCCAGTCGGCGCTGTGCTTCACGTGGTAGCGCGTCTCCTTGAGGCTCTTCTCCGCGATCGCCGCCAGCTCACGGTCGCGCGAGCTTTCGAGCGCCTGCCATACCTCACGCTGGAAGGCGCTCACCAGGAAGTTGCGCAGCACGGTGCGGCCGAAGTCGCCGTTCGGCAGTTCCACCAGCGTGACATTGCGGAATTGGTGGTCGCTGCGCAGAAACGCGAGCTGATCCTCGTCGCGCCTCGCGCCCTCCAGTCTGCCCGCATGGGTGAGCAGCAGGCGCGACTGCCCAATGAGATCGAGCGCGATATTGGCGAGCGCGAGCTCCTCCTCCAGCACGGGCGCGTGGCCGGTCCACTCCGACAGGCGCTGCCCCAGAATCAGCGCGTTGTCCGCGAGGCGCAGCACGTATTCTAGGTGAGGGGTGTACGTCACATGTGATCCACTTCATCCGGCAGCTTGTAGAACGTCGGATGCCGGTAGATCTTGTCGTCCGCCGGATCGAACATCTCCGGCTTCGCGTCCGGGTCGGAGGCGTGGATGTGATCGGCCCGCACCACCCAGATGCTGACCCCCTCCTGGCGGCGCGTATACACATCGCGCGCGCATTGCAACGCTAGCGCGGAGTCCGGCGCGTGCACGCTGCCGCAATGCTTGTGGTCGAGGCCGTTGCGGCTGCGGATGAACACTTCCCACAGCGGCCATTCTTTTTTTTCCATGATCGGGATTCCTTATTGGTTCGTCATTCCGGACACGGGACGTCAGGCCCGTGATCCGGAATCCAGCTGTCCTGAGTCGTTTGGCTGCTGTTTCCTGGCGTAAGCCAGCGCCGCTTCGCGTACCCAGGCGCCGTCCTCCCATGCCTTGACGCGCGCGGCCAGGCGCTCGCGATTGCACTGGCCCTGACCGTTCACCACGTTCCAGAATTCCGTCCAGTCGATTTCGCCGTGATCGTAGTGGCCGCGCGCTTCGTTCCATTTCAAGTCGGGATCGGGAAAGGTCACGCCGAGCACTTTGGCCTGCGCTACGGCTGCGTCGATGAATTTCTGACGCAAGTCGTCGTTGGAGATGCGCTTGATGCCCCATTTGGCGCTTTGCTCCCCGTGCTGCGACTCGCTGTCGTGAGGACCGAACATCATCAGCACCGGCCACCACCAGCGGTTGGTCGCGTACTGCACCATCTGCCGCTGCGCATCGGTGCCGCGCATGAGCGCGAGCAACAGGTCGAAGCCCTGCCGCTGGTGAAAGCTCTCCTCCTTGCACACGCGCACCATGGCACGCGCGTAGGGACCGTATGAGCAGCGGCACAGCGGGATCTGGTTCATGATTGCCGCCCCGTCCACCAGCCAGCCGATGACGCCGATGTCCGCCCACGTCAGGGTGGGGTAGTTGAAGATCGAGGAGTACTTGGCCTTGCCGGCATGGAGG
Source organism: Burkholderiales bacterium (assembly GCA_035622675.1). Classification (GTDB taxonomy): domain Bacteria; phylum Pseudomonadota; class Gammaproteobacteria; order Burkholderiales; family SHXO01; genus SHXO01. The sequence goes on from DASPUW010000186.1 coordinate 9,522, forward strand.
GCGGCGATCATTTCGTCGCGAGAGACACCGAGCGTCTCGGCCGCTGCGTAGAGATACAGCCCGTGGCCGCCCTCGTCCTGCACTTTGGCCAGCAGGATCGACTTGCGCTTGAGCGTAGGGGCGCGCGTGATCCAATTGCCTTCCGGCAGCATTCCGACGATCTCGGAATGGGCGTGCTGCGAGATCTGGCGGATCAGCGTCCTGCGGTACGCTTCGGGCATCCAGTCCTTCGCCTCGATGAACTCGCCGCGCCCGAGCTTGGCATCGAACTCGGCTTGATATCGAGCATTCTCGGCAGCGGAGGGCTGGCGCTTGCCGTCTTCCGGTTCGCGATT
>DASPUW010000187.1:0-2623 GCA_035622675.1 Burkholderiales bacterium
GTCCTGCCTCGCGATCGGCATGACCGTCCTGGTCTACGACCCCTATGTGCAGGCTGCGGCGGTGACGGCGGCGGGGTGCTCTCCGGCGAGCGAGCTGAACGCCGCGTTGTCCCGCGCAGACTTCGTCACTATCCACTGCCCGAAGACGGACGAAACGCGCGGCATGTTCGACGCCGTGCGGCTGCGCCAGATGAAGCCCACCGCTTATCTTGTAAATACCGCGCGCGGCGGCATCATCGATGAAGCTGCGCTGCACGCGGCCCTGACCGGCGGCGCGCTGGCGGGTGCCGGGCTCGACGTATTCGACCGTGAACCGCCGTCCCCTGACAATCCGCTGCTGAAGTTATCCAGCGTCATCGCGGCGCCGCACATGGCGGGCGTGACCAAGGAATCGTTCGACCGCATGGCTATCGCGGTAGCAACCAACCTGCTCGCAGTGCTGGACGGCAAGCCGAACATGGAGCACGTCGTGAACAAGGAGGTGCTGGTGCATCGCTGAGGCATGCGTCTCGGCGCGATCTCGAGGCAGGCCCGGACTGCGTCGCCGCCGGAATTCGGATCGTTGCGCTATTGGTTGATCAGTAACTGGTTAATGGCACTGCGGCGCAGGGCGCCCTCCAGATCCTGCGCAAAGCCCTGAATGCGCTCCGCCTCGTCCAGGCCATTGATGATGCGGCGCGCGTTGAAATAGTCGCAGCCCGCGTCACTGATGTAGTCGGTGAGCTTCCTGCCGGTGAAGGCACCCTTGCGCATGCCGTAGGACATGATGCGGTAGGCGGTCTGCGGTTCGAGCGCCTTGTCGGGATTGTCGATCAGACCGTTGCCCAGGTTCAGCGCCTGCCCGAGCTTCGAGTAATTTGCGCGTCCAGTGATCTGCACGTAACCACGGCCGCGAAAGCGGAACCCGTCGCCGGGTTGGGTGTTGCCCAGGCGGATGCCTTTGTCGGTCCCCGCGTTGTACTGATCGAAGTAACTGGGTGGCCCGTTTTCCGCGACCGGCTGCCATGTGTCGTCGCACTCGTGCTTGATCGTCGCCAGCATGTAAGCAGCCCAGCGCAGGTCAGTCACGTCGGCGTCCTGCTCGATGCCCATGAGCAAGGCCTGCAATCCATCTACCTGAGTTTGTTTCAGGAGACCATAAAGACTGCGATATCCGTTGAAGAATGCTGTGCGGTCGAATCTCATTCCGCCCTCCTGCTTTCTAATGATCGTCAGCCGCCTGGCTGACGCTGCGTCGATACGTTAATCCTGGGCCATCTCTTCGGCATGCCCGCGCCGCGTCCGTCGCACGCGGGCTTGGCGCGCAACGTCTTGAGCTCGGGATCGCCGGTGTCGAAGGCATACACGGCCAGCGTTCCGCAGTCGCCACCGCCGCGAAACTTATTCACGACGCTGAGCCGCTTGGTCTTCGCGTCGAATTGAGGCGAACCCCACAGCTCTTCAGTCTGTGCGCGCGTGAGCGGCTGCCCTTGCTTGCCCGTCGTTTCATAGGCGGCGAAGCTCAACGCCCGGACCATCGGCTGTGGTGCGGATTCGTCGAGAAGGTAATAGCGTTGGTAGCCCTGATACGCGCCCAGCGTACAGACGACTTCCACGAGATAGCGGTTGTTGCCCAACGCATGAAAGGAGACGCCGCCTAGAGCGGGATCGGGATAGTCGTAACCCTCCTCGCAGCTGTCCGGCCAGCCGAGCACCTGGCGCCATGCCTTGCGGCCCTCGCGCGTGACGTTCTGCTTGCTCAGCGCTGCGGCGGGCGCAGGCGGAGAAGGCGTTGTATCCGCCCAAACAAAACCCGCGCCGGATAGGAGCCAGATCAGCGCGAGCGGGCGCAAAGAGAACGTCACAGTCACTTCGCAGTTCCTGTCGGAGGCAGCCACGCTAAGCATACTTGATGATGGGTTGAACGTTAGCGGTCTTGTTGTCGCGCCGCATCGCAAACCTAACAAAACGATAAGTTTGCAACCGAACATGATGGGTTGCGGCGACAATAGAGCGCGCAGGCGGTCTTGCGGCACGGCTTGATGCGAAGTTCTATGATCCGGTTTGCGGAAGAACAACACTGAAAACGAGTTTAGCTTGCCCGGGCGGTTGAGCAAGCACACCGAAAGTTATATTGGATCTTCGCGCAGCCTCGGATATACGTCCGACGATTGCGGAATACCTCTGCCCGGATGATGAGGAGGAAGTCTCGATGTTCTCCTTTCTGAGCCCTCGCTTGTGGATGCTGATTGGCCTTGGCGTGGCGCTGGTGGCGGCGTTTCTGGCTGGCATGAAGGTCGAGAGCAATCGACGTGATGCCGCGTTGCTCGCTCAGCAGCAGAAGTACCAGAAGGAAGTCGACGCGTTGCGTGAGAAGGAGCGTCTGGTGCAGGAGCAGACTGCCAAAGCGCTGGAAGAGGAGCGCAACAGGAATCAGGAGCTCTCTGCGCAGATCCAGCAAGCGATGAAGCAGGCGGAGTCGCGCGGCCCTGCGATTCAGGTGAGAACGAAGTGCCCCGCTCCCGCGCGGCCCGCGGTGCTGCCGGTGAGAGCGGAGACGAACAGCACCGGCGCTGTCAGCTCGATGCCGGCATCGAGTGGGACCGGAACCGTGGCATCTGCGGCTGCGGATAGCGCTACGGCG
>DASPUW010000188.1:0-4893 GCA_035622675.1 Burkholderiales bacterium
TATCTCATCATCGTTCACGTGTGCGATGGAGACGATTTTCGATGACCGGCTAGGCGCGAGTGACGACGTTTGGCCGGTCCAAACGAGGAGCGAGCAACAACGCCGGGCGCGAAAACTCGTCCCATCCCTTCGGGTTGCGGCCAGAACGAGCGTCCGCTGTGTTGCTCGCCTTGTCAATAGCCCGTGTATTGACTGCACCTCGCGCCTTGCGGCCATCCCGTTCTGGCCGCAACGCATCACGCGACCGATGATGAGATAGGTTCTAAGGAGCGACTGTGCGCGCAATGATCCTGGCCGCCGGGCGCGGCGAACGCATGCGGCCGCTCACCGATCGCACACCCAAGGTGCTGCTGCCAGTGGGTGGCAAGCCGCTCGTGCAGTGGCACGTGGAGAAGCTTTGGCGTGCCGGCTTCGACCAGATCGTCATCAATCACGCGTGGCTGGGCGAGCAGATCGAGAGGGCGTTGGGAAATGGGGCGCGCTTCGGGCCCCGCATCTCCTACTCTGCCGAGGCGCAGGCACTGGAGACCGCCGGCGGCATCAGCAAGGCGCTCCCGCTGCTTGGAACGCAGCCGTTCCTGGTGGTCAACGGCGACATCTTTACCGACTTCGACTTTGGCCAGCTCGTGCCGCGCCTCGGTGCGCTCGCCGCGGACGGGCTGCTCGCTCATCTCGTCCTGGTCGACAATCCGCCGCATCACTCGAACGGAGACTTTGCTCTGCGCGAGACGCGAGTCGAAGCCGAAGGGGACGTGCGCCTCACCTTCAGCGGCATCGGCATTTACCAGCCGGAGCTGTTCGCGTCCGTCGCCGCGGGCGGCCGGGCGCAGCTGGCACCGTTACTGCGTGCGGCGATGGGGGAGCGTCGTGTCGGCGGAGAGAGATATGCCGGGATGTGGTTCGACGTCGGCACGCCCGAGCGGCTGACTGAGCTGAACCACATGCTCGCCGATCCGAGCAGCAGCGAATGCGCATGATCTATCTCCCCGAGCACCAGGTCGCGGCCGCCTTATAATTCAGTGCTTCGCAGCGAGGCTGAACTTGTGATCGACGTAGAACTCTACCGGGGGCGGCGTTTGCGCCTCGCGCAGCGGATGCAGCGCGGAGTGGCGGTGATTGCCACGTCCCCCCAGCAGCTGCGCAACGGGGATGCACACTACCCGTATCGCTTCGACAGCTATTTCTACTACCTCACAGGCTTTCCCGAACCCGAGGCGGTGCTGGTGCTGATCGCGGGCGAAAACCCGCGCAGCCTGCTGTTCTGCCGCGACAAGGACCTCGAGCGGGAGATCTGGGACGGCTTCCGTTATGGCCCGGAGGGCGCTACGGCGAGCTTCGGTTTCGACCAGTCCTACTCGGTCAAGCAGCTGGACGAGATGGTGCCGAAGCTGCTGGCCGATCAACCCGCCGTGTTTTGCGACATGGGCGAGAACGCCGAGTGGGACGCACGCCTCATCCAGTGGCTGAATGCGGTGCGCGCACAGGCGCGCAGCGGCATTTCGGCGCCGGGCGAGATACGCGATGTGCGCAAGCTGCTGGACGAAATGCGTCTCGTCAAGGACGGCCACGAGCTCGGCTTGATGCGGCGCGCCGGGCTCATCTCCGCCGGCGCCCATCGCCGGGCCATGCAGTACGCTCGGCCCGGCAGGCACGAGTACGAGGTGGAGGCGGAGCTGTTGCACGAGTTTCGGCGCGGCGGCTCGCAGGCGCCCGCTTATTCGCCGATCGTGGCCGGCGGCGCCAATGCCTGCGTGCTCCACTACGTGGCCAACGATCAGCCGCTCACGGATGGAGACTTGCTGTTGATCGACGCCGGCTGCGAGCTGGATGGTTATGCGTCCGACATCACACGGACTTTTCCAGTCAACGGGCGCTTTGCGGCAGCGCAGAAGGACGTCTACGAGCTGGTGCTTGCGGCGCAGTCCGCGGCGATTGCCGAGGTCCGCGCCGGCAAACCGTGGGATGCGCCGCACGAGGCCGCAGTGCGGGTGCTCGCGCGCGGCTTCATCGACCTCGGCCTGTGCCAGGGCCCGCTCGATGCCGTCATCGAATCGGGTGACTACCGACGCTTCTACATGCACCGCACGGGGCACTGGCTGGGCATGGATGTGCACGATTGCGGCGACTACAAGCGCGCGGGCGTGTGGCGCACGCTCGAGCCGGGTATGGTCCTCACCGTCGAGCCGGGCTGCTACATTCGGCCCGGTGACGGCGTGCCCCGGCATCTGTGGAACATCGGAGTGCGCATCGAGGACGATGTGGTGGTGACGGCGGATGCCTGCGAAGTCATCACGAGCGCAGCGCCCAAGACCGTCACGGATATCGAAGACCTTATGCGCCGCGCAACGTGACCTCCCCCGGTCACGAGGTTCTGGTCGTGGGCGGCGGGCCGGTCGGGGCGGCACTCGCCCTGGCCGTCGCGGATGGCGGTCGCTCCGTGCTGCTGGCCGACGCACAAGACGACTCTCTCGGCGACGACGATCCGCGCAGCCTGGCTCTGTCCTTCGGCAGCAGACTCATTCTTGAGCGCCTGGACGTCTGGGATGAGACCAAGCCGGCCACACCGATCGAGACTATTCATGTGTCCCATCGTGGCGCGTTTGGCAGCGCCGTTCTCAACGCGCACGACGCGGGCGTACCGGCATTGGGCTACGTGGTTCCTTACGCGACGGTGAAGCGCGCGTTACGGATCAGCCTCGAGCGCACGTCGAATGTCACCCTGCTGCCGGGTGTGCGGGCGACCGAAGTGCATGCGAGCTCGGATTCGGTTTGCGTTCGGTTTGAAGGCGGTGGGCAACAGCGCGCCGAGCGAGGCGACATCCTGGCGATCGCCGACGGCGGGACGGCAGCAGCGCAGACTAGAACGGTCCGCGATTACGGTCAGAGCGCGGTGGTGGCCAACGTGCTCGCTTCGACGCCGCACCACGGCAGGGCGTTCGAGCGCTTCACTTCGACCGGCCCTCTCGCGCTGCTTCCGCGCGAGCATGGGTACGCACTGGTCTGGACCACTGCGCCCGAGCGGGCGACCGAGCTGTGCTCGCTTGCGAACGGCGCATTCCTCGAGCGTCTAACGCACGTCTTCGGCGGGCGTGCCGGTGACTTCACTGCAGTCGATGATCGAGTTGCCTTCCCGCTCAGTCTGCGCGTCGCGCAGCGTCCGGCGACGGAGCGCACGGTTCTGTTGGGAAATGCCGCGCAAACCCTGCATCCAGTGGCAGGCCAGGGACTTAACCTCGGGCTGCGCGACGCGTGGGAACTGGCCGAATGTATACAAGCGGATGGCGGTGATCCCGGCCGGAGCGAAGTCCTTGCGGCCTTCTCTGCGCGCCGCGGCCGCGATCGCGCGAGCAGCATTGCGCTCACGGACTCGCTGGTTCGTCTGTTCTCGAGCGAGCGCCTGCCGCTGCGTTGGCTGCGCGGGTGTGGACTCACCTTCCTCGATTGCCTCCCGCCCGTTAAGCACGCGTTCATGCGGCAGATGATGTTTGGTCGCCCGTTCTGATCGGGAGCCGCACGTTTCATACGCGTCAGTGCTCGCAGGCGAAATTTGTTCTGGCGCTAAAACCCAATTGCGCTAGAATTGCGCTCTTCGTGCATGCCGCCGCGGCGATGAGCACCAGGGCCTGTCCATGCAGATCGGCTCACATATTCTCAAGAACAACTTGATCGTCGCGCCGATGGCTGGCGTGACCGACCGTCCATTCCGGCAGTTGTGCAAGCGCCTGGGCGCCGGACTAGCGGTCTCCGAGATGCTCGCGTCCAATCCAGGTTTGCGAGCCACGCACAAGAGCCGATTGCGCGCTGATCACCAGGGCGAGGCGGAGCCGATCTCCGTGCAGATCGCGGGCGCCGATCCCGAATGGATGGCTGATGCGGCGAAGCACAACGTCGATCAGGGCGCGCAGATCATCGACATCAACATGGGCTGCCCCGCAAAAAAAGTCTGCAACGTCGCCGCGGGCTCCGCTCTGCTCAAGGACGAAGCGCTGGTCGGCCGCATCCTGGATGCGGTCGTTGGTGCTGTTGCGGTACCGGTTACACTGAAGATTCGTACCGGCTGGGATCCGCATCAGCGCAACGCTGTGCGCGTGGCCAGGATCGCGCAGTCTGCGGGCGTGCGCGCATTGGCGGTCCATGGCCGCACACGGGCGTGCGGTTTCACCGGCATGGCGGAGTACGAGACGATAGCGGCGGTAAAGGCTCAAGTCGGAATTCCGGTCGTCGCCAACGGCGATGTCGACGGCCCGGAGAAGGCAAAACAGGTGCTCGAAAAGACGCAGGCCGATGCGATCATGATCGGACGCGCGGCACAGGGCAGGCCTTGGATCTTTCGCGAGATCACCCATTACCTTGCGAGCGGCCAGAAGCTTCCGGCGCCCGAAGTGGGCGAGGTGCGCCGCCTGCTGCTCGATCATCTGAACGAGCTGTATGCGTTGTACGGAGAGGCGCCGGGCGTTCGCATCGCGCGCAAGCACATCTGCTGGTACACCAGGGAGCTGGTCGGGTCCGCTGCGTTTCGCCAGAGCATGAACCGCCTCGAAACAGCGAGCGAGCAGACAGCCGCGGTGGGAGCTTTTTTCAACCACCTCGCTGAGGGCAACGAGCGGCTCGCCTATGGGGAGGAGGAGCTCGCAGCATGATCAACGAGAGCGAAATCGCGCGTATCGTGCGCCGTACGCTGGATGGATACTTCCGCGACCTCGACGGTGAGAAACCGACCGCCATCTACGACATGGTGATCAGCTGCGTCGAAAAGCCGCTGATCGAGGTCGTGCTGACCCGGGTGGACGGCAATCAGACAATGGCAGCCACGCTGCTCGGCATGAACCGCAATACCCTGCGCAAGAAGATCAAGGTCTACGGAATCAAGTACGGCACCAAGTAGCCGCGCGC